>JAGHAG010000192.1 GCA_021161625.1 Elusimicrobiota bacterium | reverse complement strand
TGATTGTGTACTTGTTTGTTTTGTGTTCTCCAAAACTTGCGGATACCTCAACCTCGGGTTCTTTCTCAGGTTTTTTGGTGATGATATTTATCACGCCTGCAATTGCAGAAGCCCCGTAAAGAGCAGAGCCAGCACCTTTTACGATTTCTATTCTTTCAATGTTTGCAGTTGGAATTTGCTGAAGACCATAAACACCTGCCAGCCCACTGAATATGGGCTGTCCATCAATCAAAACCTGAACATGACCTGCAGCCATTCCCTGAATTCTCACAATTGAGAAATTGCAGTAGGAACACTGCTGTTCAACCCTTATTCCAGGAATTCCCTCAAGTGCCTCGTAAAGAGATGCGGCACCTTTTTCCTCAATTTCTTTTGCTGTGATAATTTCTGTCCGCACAGGAACATCCTTTAATTTTCTTTCTGTCTTTGTTCCTGTAATTACCACTTCCTCAAGTTCCAGAGGTTCTTCTTCCTGCTGTGCCCTTATCCCCTGAACCATTGCCAAAATCATCGTCCCAATCAACACAATTCCAAAACTTTTCTTACTGAGCATTTTGACCTCCCTTTCAAAACCTCCGGTTGTCCGGTCAGCATTTTCTATTTTTAATTTTTTATTTTTATTGCTCTGCTTGTGCAGTTGCCTTTTTTCTTCATAGGCATCACCTCCCTTCATTTAAATCTCTTTTTTTCTCTCTTTTCTATCTGCACAACTCTGCCTTCATGAATGGTTATCACAATTTCGCCGAATTTTATTTTTTCAATCGCTTTCTTTATTTCGTCAAAAACTTCCATATCCTTCTTCCCTATATGCGAATGAGACACATTCTCAATAGCCATTTAAAAAAATTTAAAGAATTAAATTCATCACTGCGCCAACAAGAAAAGTCGCCACAATCATAATCAAAGTTGCCTTAACCATTCCCCTGACACCGAGTTCCTTTGCAAGAACCGTGAAAGTTGCAATACAGGGAAAATACATTGTTAAAACCACTGATGCAATAACAAGTTGTTTCATTGTTAACCCCAGTGGTGCAAGCATTCCTACAGCAACATCCTTTCTCAAAAAACCGATAATTAAAGCCGCCACAGCCTCATAAGGCAGTCCCAAAATTCCTGTGATAAACGGAGCGAAAATTTTCCCCAGAAAATTTATAACACCAAGAGAATAAAAAATATTCACAATCAAAACCCCGAGCATAACAAAGGGAACAGCATCCTGAATAAACCATTTTATCCTCATCCACACCTTCTTGAAAAGAGCACCAAAATACGGCAGGCGATACGGCGGAATTTCAACAAAAATCTCTGGTGAGTCCCCTTTTATCAGCCAGTTTTGAAAAACACCGAGAATAACCCATACAATAAAAAGTGTTCCAAAAACAAGAGCAAGAGCATGCGCTCCATATTTTCCTATAAGCCCGACAATCATTGCAATTTGTGCCATACAGGGAACCGCAATTGCCATAAGGGTTGCAGCAATAAATCTCTCTCTTTTTGTTTCAAGAACCCTTGTGGCAAGAGCCCCTGGTACATTACAACCAAGCCCCAGCATCATTGGAATTATCGCAAGCCCGTGAAGCCCTATTTTGTGCATAAATGTGTCCACAAGAACGCCGAGGCGTGGAAGATACCCCGAATCTTCAAGAAAACTCAAAACAAGATAAAAAGAGAAAACATAAGGAAGAACCATCGCAATGGGAACGAAAATTCCTGTTGTCAGAAGCCCCATTGACTCCACAAAATCAATTTTGCCTTCAATCAGTTTGCCGATAAGAATTTCTTTCAAAAAACCTGACCCGAGTAGCGACGAAAGTTTCATCATAAGCGGCGCCCACAACTTTTCAAAAACAGGTTCAAATACAAAACCAATCAGCCCTTCCCCTATAAATCTGATTATTTTGAAACTTAAGAAAGCCGTGATTAGGGCGATTGGAATTCCTGTCGCAGGTTTTATGCTGATGTCTCCAAGACGCTCCCAGAATGTATGGTGCCTGTGTGAGAGGGTCTGGACTTCGGATACAATTTCGCCGATTTTGCCCCATCTCTCGCTTTCTTCGCATTCAACTGTCCCGGCTTTGGCGGACGCCAGCCGATCATAAAGTTCCTTTATGCCTTCTCCTGTGACAGCGCAGGTCGGCACAACAGGAACGCCGAGAGTTTTTTCAAGCTTTTCAACATTTATGGTTATTCCCTTGTGTTTTGTGTCATCCCACATATTAAGAACAACAACCATTGGAACTTTTCTTTTGATTAACTGAAGTGTGAGATTAAGATTTCTTTCAAGATTTGTCGCATCCACAACATTTA
The DNA here is from genome assembly GCA_021161625.1 of Elusimicrobiota bacterium. GTDB lineage: Bacteria > CG03 > CG03 > CG03 > CG03 > JAGHAG01. Next base: position 14,550 of record JAGHAG010000192.1, on the reverse strand, counting down.
TAACAGTGTCTCCTTCTTTCAACATCCTGACAGCAACTTCTTCAGCAGGCGTGGTGGGTTCTAAGGTATAGGTGCCAGGAACATCAATGAGTTCAATTTTTTCGCCTTCCAGTATCAAATAACCTTTTGTAAATTCAACGGTTGTTCCAGGATAGTTTGAAGTAATTACATTTATGCCTGTCAGCCGACAGAATAATGCGCTTTTACCAACATTGGGGTTTCCAACAAGAAGAAATTTCTTCACTTTTCTTGCTCCACAATAATTTTTTTTGCCATTCCAAAACCAATCGTTAGTTGAGTATTGCCAACCTGTATTGTAACAGGCCCGCCCATAAATTGTGCTGAGATTTTTTTCACATCTGTTCCAATAGTAACACCCATAACAGCAAGTTTTTTTATCAATCCTATTCCTCCCATTATTTCAACAACTTTTCCTGTTTCTCCTACCTTCAACTGTGTCAGATCTAATTCCGGCATTTTACCTCCATATTCTTTTGTTGTAATTGAGACGCATTTTCAATTACAATTTAAAAAATTTATTTTTCTCTGTCAAGGGGCAATTTCTTTTTCATCTTTATTTTCTTCTGGCACTCCCTGCAGTATCCTTTTATTCCAAGACGGTGCTCAACCGGTTTGAAACCATATTTGCGGCAAATTTCCTTTTGAAGTTTCTCTATTTTCTCGCTTCTGAATTCAATCACTTTCCCGCAACCGATACAAAGCATATGGTCGTGATGTCCATGTCCGAAAATATGTTCATAACTGGTTCTTCCCTGACATCTGAGTGTTTCTGTAATCAGCCCTGCTCTCACAAGCAAAGGTAGGGTCCTGTAAACTGAGGCTCTGGAAATTTTCTTTTTCCTTTTATAGAGATTTTGATAAAGTTGCTCAGCATCAAAATGTTTGTGTAAGGAAAAAACTTCCCTTAATACAACTTCTCTTTCAGGCGTAAATTTAAGCCCTCTTTTTCTCAAGTAATCTTTAAAAATCAAAACTACTTTTTCCATCTGTTTCTTATTGCAACTTAATCTCAATTTCAATTATAACTAAAAATTAAATTTTCTGTCAAGCATCTCTTGACTTTTTTGAGAATTTTTAGTGAAATTGAAACCCGTAAAAACTCTTGTTTTTCACGTGGGGGAAATTTAAACTTAGTATCTGGAGGTAAAAATGAGTGGTGTTTTAAAAAAACTGGAGAGCTATCTCAAAAAACAAGAGTTTGAAAAACTTTCAAAAATTAAAAATGCTGAAGTTCTTGAATTTATCCTTCTTTCCATTGAGACCTGCGCACCAAAAGATGTATTTATCTGCTCCGATACCCCTGATGAAATCGCTCATATAAAAAATATGGCAATTGTCTCAGGAGAAGAATCCGCTGCTTTACTTACACCTGGACATACCTTCCATTTTGACGGGATAAACGACCAGGGTAGAGATAGAACTCAAACAAAATTTTTGGTTCCTCAGGGTGAAAAACTTTCAGAAAGATTAAATCAGATGGAACGGGAAGCAGGTTTAAGCGAGGTTCTGGGACTGCTTAAAAATTCAATGGCTGGAAAAACAATGATTGTAAGGTTTTTAACCCTCGGCCCTCAAGATTCTATATTTGCAATTCCCTGCATGGAATGCACTGACTCCTGGTATGTTGCCCACTCTGTTGACCTTCTCTACAGGCAGGGGTATAAAGCATTTCTCAAATTGGATGAGAATGCCGAAATATTCAAAACCCTTCATTCAGCAGGGGAACTTGATGAAAGAAACACAAGCAAAAATTACGACAAAAAAAGAATTTATATTGACTACACAAAAAATGCTGTTTACAGTGTTAACAATCAATATGCAGGAAATTCCATAGGTTTTAAAAAACTTGCACTTCGCCTTGTAATAAGAAAAGCGCACAAAGAGGGCTGGCTTGCAGAGCACTTTATGCTTGTGGGAATTCATGGACCAGATGGAAGAAAGACATATTTTGCAGGGGCTTTTCCATCAGGTTGTGGAAAAACATCAACCGCAATGCTTCCAGGAGAAAAAATTCTTGCTGATGACCTTGCTTATGTGAGAAATATAAATGGTGAGTGCCGCGCTGTAAATGTTGAGAAAGGAATTTTTGGAATAATTCAAAACATTAATCCAGATGATGACCCCCTTATATGGAAAATCCTGCATTCTCCAGGGGAAATTATATTCAGCAATATTCTTATAAAAGATGGAAAAACCTGGTGGATTGGAATGAATTGCGAAATTCCAGATGAAGGGGTTAATTTCAGCGGACACTGGTATAAAGGTAAAAAGGATGCAAAAGGAAATGAAATCCCGCCAGCACATAAAAATGCAAGATACACGGTTTCTTTGAAAGCCCTTCCAAACTGCGATGAAGAACTTGAAAATCCTCAGGGAATAAAACTTTCTGGTATTTTGTTTGGTGGAAGAGATTACAGAGGATATGTCCCTGTTCAGCAGAGTTTCAACTGGGCTCATGGGGTTGTTGCCTATGGTGCCGCTCTTGAAACTGAAACAACTTTTGCTGTGGTAGGAGAGGAAGGGAAATTTGAAATAAACATAATGAGCATTCAGGATTTTGTTTCAATCCCTCTTGGTGAATATGTAAAAAATTACATCAAGTTCGCAGATGCATTAAAAGAAGAACCCCTTATTTTTGGCGTAAACTATTTTTTAAAAGACCCTGAGACAGGAAAATTTTTAAATTCAAAACTGGATAAACACATCTGGATAAAATGGATGGAATTGAGGGTTAATGGTAATGTAAAAGTAAGGCAAACCCCAACAGGGCTCATTCCTCTTTATGAGGACCTTACGCCATTGTTTAAAAAAATTCTTAACAAAGATTATTCAGAGGAAGAATACACAAAGCAGTTTACAATAAGGGTTCCTGAAAATCTTGCAAAAATTGAAAGAGTGAAAAAATTCTGGCAGAAGGAAGAAAGTACTCCCCAGGAAATTTTCGAGGTTCTGGATGAACAGAAAGAAAGACTTCTCAAAGCAAAGGAAAAATTCGGCGATTATATTGAACCTCAAAAATTCAGCATTTCGGATTAAGTATTGAAAGATTTTATTTGGTTTTTTACAATAAAGTATGAAAAAATTTGATTACTTTCGCCCACAATCTTTGAAGGAACTTTTTTCTATTTATGATGAAAACTCTGCTATTCTTGCAGGCGGGACAGACCTTCTTGTAGATTTGAGAAGCGGGAAAAAAAGCTTTAACAAAGTCATTGACATAAAAGGAATAGAGGAATTTTACGGGATAAGAAAAGCAAATGCTGGGGTTGAAATTGGTGCCTGTGAGACATTTTCAAATATCTTAAATTCAAAAATTTTAAATAAGTTCACCGCACTCAAGCAGGCAGCAGGTTGTATGGGATGTTATGAAATAAGAAACAGGGCAACAATTGGTGGAAATATTTGCAATTCCTCTCCTGGATGCGAAACAGGAGTTGTGCTTTCTGTTTATGAGGCAACTGTAAATGTCTGCGGAAAAAATGGAAAAAGAAAAGTTCCATTTGAAGAATTCTGTGTTGGTGTAAACAAAACATCCTTAAAAAGAGGAGAGGTTGTTCTTTCAATTTTTATTCCTGAAATAAAAAATTCAAAAAGTTTTTATTCAAGAATTTCAAGGACCCAAGGGATGGACCTTGCCTGCTGGAATGGTGCAATTCTTGTAATAAATCCTGAAAACCCCAGAAGAAGAAAAATTCGTATGTCCTTTGGAACTGTTGCCCCCACGCCTTTTAGAGACAAAGAAGTTGAAAAAAATTTAAGCAATAAAAAATTAACACAGAAAGACATTGATATGGCTTTTGAGGAAATCTGCAAAAAAATTTCACCACGAGCAAGTTCTCTGAGGGCAACACCTGAAGAAAAAAAACTTGCAATAAAAAACTTTATGAACGATATTCTGGGGAATCTGCCATGAAACACAAGATAAACCTTAATGTAAATGGTGAAAAACATTCAATAGAAGTTGAATCCCATCACACGCTTCTTTATGCAATAAGAGAAATTCTGCACTTAACAGGCACAAAAAAGGGCTGCGGAGAGGGTGAATGTGGCGCCTGCACTGTTATTATGGATGGGGTTCCTGTAAGGAGTTGCCTTGTTCTTGCAGTTGAGGCTGACGGTAAAGACATAACAACAATTGAGGGAATCGCAAAAGACGGGAAACTTACAAAAGTGCAAGAAGCATTCATTGAAGCAGGAGCAATTCAGTGTGGGTTTTGTACACCTGGATTTATTGTTGCAATAGAAGCGCTTTTAAAAAAGAAAAAAAATCCAAAAAGATCCGAAATTATAGAAGCACTTGGCGGACATCTCTGTAGATGCACAGGTTATGAAGCAATTCTAAAGGCAATTGAAAAAATCTCAAAATAAACCCAGTTTAGTGAATAGCAAATAGTAGACAGTGGAAAGTGGATAGAGGATAATGGATAGAAATATGCTCGCTAACAGAAATTTAAAATTCAAACTGCAAAATGCAAAATGACAATCTATATTATTAAATCCTAAATCCCAAATGCTAAATCCTAAACAAATTCCAATTACCAAAATTCAAATGCTCAAAACCCTTTCCCACTTTCTTGCCTTTTCCCTTTTTCACTTTTCTACTTTTCTACAATTTTTAATTCCGAACCTGAAGGGGTTTATCGGGTCTAACCTCCTCAGGCATAGCACCCCTGAAGGTTCGACTACAATTTTTAATTTGTCATTTTTAATTTTTAATTTTTATAATCCCCCCTATTTCCCCCCTTTCAAAAGGGGGGAATACAAAGGGGGATTTTCCGACCTCTGACTTCCGTCTTCTGGATTCCTGCTTCCGCAGGAATGACATACAGGACAGGAATGACATTTTTTCTTTCCTCTGTCCTCTTTCCACTTTCCTCTTTTTGGCGGACCAAGGATCTGCAGTTACATTTTCATTTTTCATTTGTCATTTTATTCTTGAAACATTACACCTCTGTTTAAGAGCATCTGCCTATCAAGAGATTTTTTTGTAAGAAGCATTTTTTCTATCTCTTTCTCTGAAAACATCATATAAAAAAGTTCTTTTTTTGTCCTGCCAACTCCGTGTTCTGCTGTAATTGTTCCACTCATTTTTATAATTCTTTGAGCAAGTTTTTTTATAAAAACTTTGCTCTTTTCAAAATCTTCTTTTTTCTCTGGTAAAAAATTTAAGTGGAGATGGCTTTCTCCTATATGACCAAATAAAACAAAAGGAATTTTCTCATCCTTTGCTTTTGTGTGTAATTTGAACATCTCTTTAAAATTTTCATCTTTTACAGCAAAATCAGATGCGACTTTTGTAAAACCTTTTAACCTCACAATTTCATTTATTTTTTCAGGAAGACGATGCCTTAAATTTTTAACAAACTCTTTTTCCCTCTTTTTCTCAGCAACAAAAATCTCTTTTATATTTTTAAATTTTTCTATTTTCTCAACAAATTCAAAATCTTCTCCTTTAATTTCAAAAAAAATTGCACTCTTAGATGACGGGATTTGCGGAAAATCTTCCTTCAAAAGTTTCAAAGAATTTTCATCAAAAAATTCAATTGAAACAATTTTTTGCTTTTTATTTTTAAGAAAATTCAAAACATCCCAGAAATGATAATCCGTAAAGAAAACTAAAATTCCTGTGAAGTTTTCCTGCGGAATAAGTTTTACTTCTGCCTCAAAAATAAACCCAAGTGTGCCTTCACTTCCCACAAACAAATCAACTGCATCCATCCCTTTTTTTGAATAATACCCTGCGGAATTTTTTACATCCGGCATTTTGAAATTTGCACAGGGCACTTTTTTGCCCATTATTTTGAGAAATCCATCTTTTTCTATGAATTCTCCTCTTTTACACTCAAAAATTTCACCATCAGGCAAAATTACCTTCAATTTTTTTATGTAGTTTCTTGTCCTTCTATAAAAAAATCCCCGTGCTCCACTGGCATCGGTTGCAACAGTGCCACCAAAACTTGCAAGTTTTTCAGTGGGGTCTGGTGGATAAAAAAATGGAGTTTTTTTTAAAAAATCCTCAATTTCAGAGAGGAAAACTCCTGCCTGAACTTTTAAAATTTGCTGCTTTTCGTCAAACTCAATTTTTTTGAGTTTTTCAGAAGAAATAACAATTCCCCTTTCCGGAACAGCCCCCCCTGTAACTCCGGTCCTGCCCCCTGAAATTGTAACAGGAATTTTTTCCTTCTGAGAGAATTTAAAAATTTCTGAAATCTCATTCTCGTTTTCAGGAATAATGACCTTTTCTGCCTGTCCTTTTACAGACGATTCATCTTCAAGATACCTTTCAAAATTTTCTTTAAGTTCAATCATTTTTTTGTATTCTACTAAAATTTGGTAAAATAAAAAATGAAACTCAATGTCTTTAAAAAATTTTTGAAACTCACTGAGGGAGAAAAAAAAGCAATAAGAACAATTTCCCAAATTACACAGAAAAAAAAAGTTAAGGCATACATTGTCGGGGGGTTTGCAAGGGATATGCTTCTTGAAAGACCAAACTTTGATATTGACTGCGTTGTTGAAGGAAATGCCCTTGAAGTTGCAGGTGAATTTTCAAAAAAATTTAAGAAAAAGGTAAAAAAGGTCATCCTGAATAAAAAATTTCATACAGCAAAACTAATTCTTGAAAACTTCTGTTTAGATTTTGCAACCATGAGAAAAGAATTTTATCCATTTTCAGGGGCTTTGCCTGAAGTAAAACCCTCACAACTTTCAGATGATATAAAAAGAAGGGATTTTACCATAAATGCCATTTATATTTCAATAAATAAAGAGAACTTCTGCGAGATTATCACACCTCAGTTTTACAGGGATTTGAAAAACAAAATCATAAGAATTTTTCACAAAAAAAGTTTTGAAGACGACCCCACAAGAATTCTAAGAGCATTGAGGTTTTCTGCAAGATTTGATTTTAAAATTGAGAGAGAAACTGAAATTCTTTTAAAAAAAGCAATCAGGGAAAACTTTCTTGAAAAAATTTCTTCCCAGAGATTGAGAAAGGAATTTTTTCTCATATTTGAAGAACCCCATCCTCATAAAAACATTCACAAACTCTTTGAATATAAACTGAATAAATTTTTACTTCCCTTTGTTGAATTTAAAAATCTTATGAAAAATTTAGTTTTTGCTTCTGAAATCTGGGAAAAATACTTTTTATATTTTCAGGAAAACTTCTCAAAACCCCTTTTTTACCTTCTTGTCATTTTCCATGAAATTCCGCTTGAGAAAAGAAAACTCATCAAAGAAAAATTTCTACTCCAGAAAAAAGAGATAAAAAACTTCTTGTTTGAAGAAAAAATCATTAAAGAAATTAAAACCGAGTTAAAAAAAGAAAAAAGAAACTGGCTCATTCTTCTGGACAATTTCAGTGAAGAATTTTTTCTTTTTACTGTTTTTTTGTGTGAAAAATGCAAAAAAAATTCAAAGTTTATTTTTGATTATTACTTTTCACAAAAATTCAAAAAACCCTTCCACACAGTTTCAGAACTTGCCCGAATGGGTTTTGGGAAGAATTCAGGAAACATCTATAAAAAACTTCTTGAGAAAAGAAAACTTGGTGAAATAAAAAGCAAAAATGAAGAATTTACTTTTCTAAAATACTGCCTTGAAAGGGAAAAGCAAAACTTATAAAATTTATTATGCCTGGAAATTTTATAAAGGGGGATTTTATGAAAAAGTTTTTTATCCTGTTGCTTTTTGTCACAATCTTGCGGGCGCAGGAAATTATCTGTGTGAAAACTGAAGGAAAGTGCCTTTTAACCTCGCAAAACACATGGAAAACCCTTGCTTCTGATATGAGCATCTCAACAGGTTCATCAATTACAACAGGTGAAGATTCAAAAGCAGTTCTTGAATTTAAAGATGGGCACAAAATTGAAGTAGGAGAAAACTCAATTTTTTCAGTCAATCAGGTTTCAGAAGAAGTAAACGATTTGGAACTGTGGCTTGGAGAATTAAGTGCAAAAATAAAAAAACTTCCACCTTCGGAAAAATTCTTTATTAAAACACCTGTGGCTGTGTGTGCTGTAAGAGGGACAAAATTCAGTGTGTTTGTGGATGAAGATAAAAAAACAGATGTCTTTGTGGATGAAGGTATTGTCGGGGTAATGAATAGGGACGGTGTTGGAGAAGAGGTTTTTGTAAAAAAAGGAGAAATGACAACCGTTGAATCAGGACATCCCCCTGCAGCACCTGTAAAGGCAACAAAAAAAGAAAAAATAAAGAAAAAGGAAGAGAAGAAAAAAGAGAAAAAAATCAAAAAAGCAAAAATAGAAAAGCCCATTGAAGAGCCTGAGATAACCTATGCTGAAGAAAAACCAGAAAAAAAGCCAAAACCAAAAGCACCAAAACCATCAGGAAATGTCAATCTTAACGGAACTGTTGGTGCTGTTGCCTTAACAGACCCTGAAACAGGTGAAACAAAAGTTTATTATGAATTCAGCATGTATCCTGAACTTAGCTTTGGGAAACTTGGAATTGGACTTGAACTTGTTGTTCACTTTGATGAAAACAACCAGATAAAAAAAGACGAGTGGGATGAGGCAAGTGACATTTATTCAAAAATTGACTACATCAGATGGGGTGTAAAGCGCAAGAGTCCTTTTTATATTCTCTTTGGAAGATTTAGAAAACCTGTAACAATCGGGCACGGTTTTATTGTGAACAACTACACGAATATGGCTCAATATCCAAACATAAGAAAAATCGGGATGGATATGCTTCTTGACAGAAGAAAATGGGGTCTTGAGGCAATGATTGGTGATTTGAGGTGGAGAGAAATTCTTGCTGGAAGATTTTTCATAAGACCTCTTACAGGCACAGGTATACCTTTTTTAAAAAATCTCAAAATAGCAAGCTCCTGCGGAATTGACATTGACCCTGATTCTAACAGTGCCACAAAAGATGATTCTGTTGCTGTTATTGGTGCTGATGCGGAACTCCCGATTCTCACCTATAAACTCTTCAATCTTACCACTTTTGCTGACTGGGCAAAAATGCAACTTGGTAGCACCTACACAGCAAAAGGCTCTGCTTATAATATAACTGATGGTGGAGAAGGAAGAACTGTTGGTTTAAGTGGGAAATTTCTGTTTTTAAACTTCCGCGGTGAATATAGAAGAATTGAAAGCAATTTTATCCCTGGTTATTTTGATGGATTTTATGATATAGACAGGTGGAGATATTATGATACATCCATTGGAACAACAACAAAAGCAGCATATTACTTAAATGGGAAAAAAAGCCAGCCTGTTCTTGTAGGACCCTATGCTGAGATGTGGTTTGCAATTTTAAATCTTTTAAATTTCCGTGCCTCTTATGAAAACTACAATGTAGGAAAAGATGACCCATTTTATCCACACCTTATTGCAAGAGCAGAACTCCAGAAAGTTCCTGGACTTTCTCAATACACATTTGAGGCAGAATATGACAAAAGGTCAGCAAGAAGATGGAGAGACATAAGAGAGCTTGATGAAAATGCGCTTCTCTCCTTAAAAATAGGATACAATGTTGCTCCAAATGTCACAATGTTTGTTGTGATAAGGCGCAGTTTTGATGCAAATGGAAATGAAACAAAAACAATGACAGCAGAAACAAGGATGAGATTCTAATGAAAGCAGTTTTAATGGCAGGCGGTTTTGGGACGAGGATGAGACCGCTTACAATTTCCATCCCGAAGCCAATGGTTGATGTCGCAAACAAACCCATGATGGAGCATGTAATAAATCTTCTTAAAAAACACAAACTCACAGACATAACTGCTCTTCTTTACTATCAACCTGATGTTATCACTGACTATTTCAGGGATGGAAAAGACTTTAACTGCAAAATTTCTTACATAAAAACTGGTGCAGACCTTGGCACAGCAGGAGCAGTTGGCACAACACGGAAAATTATGAAAGACACCTTTCTTGTAATGAGTGGGGATGTAATCTGCGATTTTGACCTTCAAAAAGCAATAAAATTTCACAAGCAAAAAAAAGCCCTTGCAACAATACTGCTTACAAGCGTCCCTGACCCTCTTCAATACGGAATTGTTATTACAGATAAGGGTGGAAGAATAAAAAGTTTTCTTGAAAAACCAACATGGGGTGAGGTTTTTTCTGACAAAATAAACACAGGCACCTATATTCTGGAACCTGAAATTTTTAAATTCATCCCTGAAAATGAAGAAATGGATTTTTCAAAAAACCTCTTCCCTCTTCTGCTTGAGAAGAAAGAACGGCTCTTTGGCTATGTTGCAGATGGCTACTGGAAGGATGTTGGAAACCTTGATGAATACCTAAGATGCCACATTGATATTTTAGAGGGAAAGGTAAATTTAAAACTGAATTACAGAAAAATTGAAATAAACGGCTTTACTGTCTGGATTGGGAAAAACACAAAAATTCCCGAGCAAACAAAATTTGAAGGGCCTGCAATTTTTGGAAACAATGTTGAAGTTCAGCCCTATACAACAATTACTTCCTGTGTATTTGGTGATGGAGTAAGAATTGGCAAATACTCAAAAATTGTAAACTCTGTCATTCAGAAAAATGTTTCAATTTCCCATCATTGCGACATAAAAGAGGCGGTTGTTGGGTTTAACACAAAAATAGCAAATCATGTAAAGTTATTTCCCGGTGTTGTGATTGGAAACGACTGTAATATCTCCTCTCATGCAACATGCAAGGCAAAGATAAAGGTCTGGCCCCAGAAAGAAATAGAAGCAGGAGCCTTTGTAAATTCCTCAATCATCTGGGCTGAAAAATTCTCCCGCACTCTTTTTACAACTCACGGTATAAATGGTCTTGTAAACATTGAAATCACTCCTGAATTTGCAACACGACTCGGGGCTGCTATTGGTTCAAAAACAGGCAAAGGAAGTTATGTGATAACATCCCGTGATGCAAATCAGGCATCCCGTATGATAAAAAGGTCAATTATTGCAGGGCTTATTTCAATGGGTGTGAGGGTTGGGGATTTAAGGACAACGGCAATTCCTGTTGTAAAATATGAAATGGGAAAAGAAGGAGAAGCCCTTGGTATCCATGTCAGGATTTCTCCATTTGATGCAAGAGTTGTTGATATATTGATGTTTGACGAAACAGGATGTGAAATTTCTCCAAAACAACAGAAAGCAATTGAACAGGCATTTTTTAAGGAAGATTTCGGAAGGGCGACAACCGAAGAAGTTGGTGAAATAATAATACCTCCGAGGTCAACCGAATACTACAGGGAGGGCTTTTTAAAAAACTTAAGACAGGAAGTTTTTAAAGACAAAAAAAGCAAAATTGTTATTGATTATGCATTTTCTCCATCTTCAATGATTTTTCCTTCAATTCTTGGAAATCTTGATATTGAGACAGTTTCTTTAAATGGTGTCTTAAATCCAAAAACAAGCAAAACCCCGGATGAATTTGAAGAATCATTAAAAACACTTTCTAAAATTGTAAAAAGCACGCGCGCGCTTTTTGGCGTAATGCTTGATGTTGGCGGGGAAAAAATTTTTCTCATTGATGAAAGGGGGAAACGCATTCATTCACACAAGGCAATGCTTGCTGTCCTGTGGCTGGTGGGGAAATTAAATCCGGGCAAAAAAATCGTGCTTCCTGTAACAGCAGGGATTCAGGCAGAAAAAATTGCAAGCCAATTCAATCTAAAAATAATTTATGCAGGCACCTCCCCTCAGAGAATTACAGAAAAGTGCAAGGAAAAGGACGTTATATTCGGAGCAGATGCAAAAGGCGGATTTATTTTTCCCCAGTTCCATCCATCCTTTGATGGTATGTTTGCAATATGCAAAATCCTTGAAATGCTTTCCAGTTTAGGTGTTTGCCTTGGTGAGGTAGCGGATAAAATCAGGGAACCTACCATTTTGAAAAATTCTGTCTTCTGTCCGTGGGAGAAGAAGGGCTTTGTTATGAGATGCCTTATTGAGGAACTCCCCTCTCAAAAAACCCTGCTTATAGATGGAGTTAAACTCTGCGAAAAAGACCACTGGGTTCTTTTTATTCCTGATGCAAACAGAGCAAGGTTCAACCTCTATTGTGAGGCAGGTGACAAAAAAACCTCAAGAAAAATCCTGAATAAAAATTTAAGATATTTGAAAAAACTTATTAAAACTTGAAGTCCCTTTTTCTTCTCGTTCCCCTTTTAATTTTTCCAGCAGGATTTAACCCCTATTTCATTAAATTTTTTATTGTTTCTGTTGCGGTTTTTATTTTTCTTTTTATAAAAAATTTCTCAGGAACAAAAATCCCCCTTCAAGAAAACTCCCTGCATATTTTTGTCTTTATTTTTATTTTGTTTTTTTCTTTTCTTAATGCTGATAACAAAAGAGTTTGTCTTTTAAATTTTTCAAAAATATTGCCTTTCTTTATTCTATGCTTTTTATTTGATGAAAGAGAAAAACTAAAAAACTGGCTTGGTATTTCTGTTCTTATAACCTCTGTCATCGGAATCTTGCAGAAAATTGGCTTTATCTCAAATCTAATACCCGACCCTTTTTCTTCAAGAATTTATGCTACCTTTGGAAACCCGAATTTTTTTGCAAGTTTTCTTTTTCTTTCATTTCCATTTTTTGCAGGATGGTGTGAGAGAAAAAAATTAAATGCTCTTGTTTTGCTTCCTTATCTTTGCATACTTCTTACAGAAACCTTTGGGACTATTCTTTCTATAACTGTTCTTTTTATTTTCTATGCTAAAAAGAAAAATTTTCTTCGGTATCTTTTGCCGCTTCACTTAGTTGTTTTAATTCTTGGAGGGATGTTTTTTGATTTATCCTCAAAAAAATCATCTGTAGAGGAAAGAATTTTTAAATGGCGTGTTGGAATTGAAATTTTTAAGGAAAATCCCTTTCTGGGAACAGGAACAGGCGGGGTTAAGACAAATTTTGCAATTTTTCAGGCAAAAGTTAAAAAAAGATTGAATCTTCCTTCAACTTCTGAGTCAAAAATCCACAATGACTGGATTCAACTTCTTGCAGAAACAGGAATTTTAGGATTTGTTTCATTTTTAATCTTGCTTATTTATTCGCTTCTAAAAAACAGGGATGCTGAAGCAAAACTCTCTTTAATGGCATTTATCTTTGATGCAATGACAAATTTCCCCCTGGAACTTCCTTCTTCTTTGCTCATTTTTTCATTTGCTTTAAGTTTTACCAAAGCAAAAAAACAAAAACTGCATCCTCTTATTTTTCTTCTGGTCTCTGGGGGTGTCCTGTTTTTTTCATCAAAGGAATTTATCGCAGATTATTTTAGAAAAAGGGGAATTTATGAATATTCAAAAAACAGAATTGAGAAGGCAATTTGCTTCTTAAAAAAAGCACATAAAATTTCTCCAACATCTGGCAAAACTGCATACAATCTTGGCATGCTTTTTGTGATTAAAAAAGATTATATGGAGGCAATTTACTTTTTTAAAGAATCCATAAAAATAAGAAACTATGGTGAGGTTTACAATGACCTTGGAAATGCCTATTATTTAAAAGGTGATATAAAAAGAGCAATTTCTTCCTGGGAAAAAGCCATAGAACTCGGTATTCCTCAGAAAGAGCAACTCAAAAAAAACATCCAGCATTTAAAAAAAATGACAAATGACAATAAAATTTGGTATAAATAAAGTATGTTTGGAAATATAGATATACGATGAGGTGAAACATGAGGATAAAAACAAAGAATAAAGGTTGTCTAGAGGAAGGATATGCGAACGGTTCGCATACACCCCTCATTTAGGAGGATATCAGAATTGTTTGGATATGAATGTGTTAAGTGAAATTCGGAGGCTCGGATTATGAGTTTAACATCATTCCTAAAAAATAAAGATGTGAAAGATGCTTTCAAACGGGAGTTTAAAAAACCACAATTAAAACTCCAAGGTGAGTTATTAGCACCTCCTTTAACAAACCATTATGGTCTTGTTGGTACAGCATTTGATTACTTACTTCGTTTTTATATAAAGCGAATAAATCCTAATGCTATAGAGCACCCTTGGGTCAGTGAAGTGTCTCTTTATCCATTAGAAGTGGCACAATCACCTGAATTGTCTGAATTTCCAGAAGCATTTCCAGGTATGCAAAAATTAATAGAAAAAATTAGAGAAAACCCAGACTTGTCTAGTCCCTTCGTTTATAAGAAAGTTAAAAAAAATAATACGAGATTCAAAGAAAGTTTACAAAAAATTTATCAAAACGGGAAAAATCAATTCTGATTTATGCAGAGCGGTATTGTTATTGGCCCAAGTAGATGTAATATACAGGGAGGGAAATGTGGTTGAAAATTTGGGCAACGTAGATGAAAAAGACGTAAAAGATCTAAAGAAGTTAATATCAACAGTAAAGCCAGAATATTTCAAAGCGAAGAAGATATGCATATTAAATCCAACGTTTGGAATAGCCTCCCAGCTTGTTGGTGGGGCAGATTGTGATTTAGTAATAGATGACGCAATAGTAGAAATAAAAACTACAAAAAAGCTTGAACTGATGAGAAGATATTTTGATCAGTTAATAGGCTATTATATTCTCTACAATATTGGGGCATTAATGGCATGCCATCA
>JAGHAG010000148.1 GCA_021161625.1 Elusimicrobiota bacterium | reverse complement strand
TTTTCTAATAAACGAATGAATATTCATTTTTACTTTAAACCTTTTTACTTTTTTACTATTTTCTATAATATGATTAGCAAGAAAATGAGCAAAAAGCAAATTTGGTTTTTTTTTATTCTGGGAATTTTATCGTGTGTCCCGCCAGAAAAAGTTCCTGTCCGAAGAGAGCCTTTAAAACGCTTTAATATCACACAGATAGAAAATTTGAGAAAAAAAATTCCACCAAAACTTAAAGACAAAATCAATTCAACTCTTGAAAGGGTTTTTAAAAAAGCAATGACATCCCGAACAATGGATGAGTTTGGCATTGGCACAATGAAAGAAGCCATATTCATTATTGACCAGAAGGAAAATTCAGTTTTCTTTTTGTGCGAAGCAATAACAGGTGTGGGAAAATGGAGCAGGGAAAAAGAAAATCCACTTTACTGGAAATTTAAATACTGGTGTGTTGATATTGCAGGCTATATTAAGGATAAAAACCTTGTGGCTCTGCTTATGGATATTGTTATGGACAAAGGCGAAAGAACGGATGTAAGGATAAGGGCGGTGAGGTCTCTCAAGGAATTAAATGAGAAAAAACAATTAAAGAAAATTTTTGATTTTGTGGAAAATTCCTCTGTAAGAGAAGAAATTGCAAAAGTAATTTTATTTTGAAGGTTTAAGGGATTCTTTAACTTCGGCTTCTTCAAGATGGGACCTTTCCATTGTAACATTCCCCTGAAAGAAAGCCCCCTCATTTATTGAAATCTGTGAAGTTTTTATATCTCCTGCAACCTTTGCATCTTCCATAAGTTCTACAGAGATGTATGCGTGAATGTTTCCTGAAACCTCTCCGCTTATAAGAACGCTCTGTGCATTTATATCACCAATGACTTTTCCGTTTTCACCTATTATTACAGAATCTGCCTGCTAATACCACCGTTTATAATGCCATCAACCTTTAAAGAACCTTTTGTAGAAACCTTGCCGTTTATAACACTTTCATGACCGATTACAGTTTCAATTTTCCCTATTTTCTTCTCTACTTTTTTTGAACCAAACATTAAAAACCTCCGCTCATAAAAAATTTTGGATTAAGAGGCTTGCCGTATCTGTGAATTTCATAGTGGACATGGGGACCTGTTGTTCTGCCTGTCATCCCAACAGAAGCAATAATCTGCCCCCTTATTACTTTTTCACCGGGTTTTACAAAAACCTCATCGCAGTGTCCGTAATATGTTGTATATCCAAGATTATGCGCAATGACAACGGTTTTGCCAAGTTTTCCTCCCCATCCTGCAAAAATAACTTTTCCATCAGCAGTTGCACGGATAGGAGTGCCTTTTAGATTTGCAATATCAAAGGCATGGTGAAACTCAGGTCTGTGAGTTACAGGATTTATCCTTAAACCAAAGCCACTTGTTATTCTGCCGTAAACAGGCCAGATTGCAGGAGTATATCGTGCAAGATTTCTTTTGTAATTAAGATATTCAGAAATTTCTTTAAAACTTGTTTTTGTTTGCCATGCAGATGTAAGAAGTTCTCTGAAATTTGCATCAAAAAGTTCCTCGGAATTATCAAACTCAGGTTTTAAAAGTTCTGATATTTTAAAATCTTTCAATTCAGAAGGTCCACCCATTGCAGAATATTCAATTACTTTCTTTTTTGACTGAAGCGCAAGCAACCCCTTTAATCGGATATTTAAATCCTGTGTTTCTCTGACAAGGTCAAGAGCATTTTCAAGTTTTTTTGAAAAATGAGTAATTTTTTGTTTGAGTTTTTTATTGGCATCTTTTAGTTGAGCATTTTCAATTCTTTGCGACATATAGTAAAGCCCCACACCAGTTAAAGCAGACCAGATTAAAAATAAAGCAAATATAAAAGAATAGGAAAGAGTTATCTGATAACTTCTCCTGCCCCCATGAGGGAGAAGCATAAACGTAATTCTTTTTTTTGAAACTTTAATCCGCGTTTTTTTCATTTTACAATTATAGAAATTATTATATTAATTGCAAAATTTTTGTCAATAATCCCGTGTATTTGTTTATAATGATCGCGAACAGATGAGGGACGAGTAATGAGTAACGAGGAATGAGGGAATAGCGAATAGTGGACAGTGGAAAGAGGATAGAGGATAGAGGAAAGTGGATAGAGGGTAGTGGATAGAAATATGCTCCTCCGACTTCGTCGGGTCGCGATCTTTCCTAATCTCCTAATTTTGCTTCACTTTTCATCTGTCATTTTTCATTTTTATTTTTATACCCCCCTATTCCCCCCTTTTGAAAAGGGGGGAATGCAAAGGGGGATTTTCCGACTTCCGACCTCTGACTTCCGACCCCCGACATCTGACTTCCGACTTCTGTCTCTACTGTGACACTGTGGAATTATATAGCAATATAGTGAATGTCTTTTTTGAATTTTCGTATCAGATAGGGAATTCCAAGCTCTTTTCTTAAAGAGATGATTTTTCTGAAAAATTTTTTACTGATGGCAACAGGATGAGTGGGTTTTTGATTTTTGAGAGGAATAACAATGCCCTCTTTAACAGATGAAATTTTTTTTGCAATTTTATAAAAAACTTTTGATGAAACAGGTTTAGAAAGAAAAGAAAAAATTGCAAATTGGTCTTTTTCAGAAAGGGATGTGATGCCGAGTTTAAGAGAGGTTATTATGGGAAGATATCCCTTTTTATTTAAAATAATTCTTAAATCAGGCACATTAAAAAAGTTTATGTATTTTTTTGTCAGGTATCCATAAACAAATACAACTTTTGAGAAAAATTTGGCCTTGTTAATTTCTGTAATGGTTTTTTTGGCTGTTTTTTCGCTGCATTTTTTTGCCCCAAGTAGAATAAGAGAAACTTTTTTATCAGAATAAATATCTTCAAACTCAGAGACAGGAATTAAAATCACTCTTGCCCTGAAATCCTTTGTTATCAAGAAACATTTTTTTTCATCAATTGCCTTTAGAAACCTGTTTCTGAACTTTGTTGCAGTTTCAACCTCAAAAATTAGTTTTCTCTTCATCAGAACCTTAAATTGAGCCGCAGAATTCCACCCATTGATGTATAATCGTTTGAGTCATCGAGTTCATCATTTTTATCAAAGGTATAACCAAAAGTAGATGTAAGAAATTCTTTGAGTTTCCAGTTGAACTCAACGGACAGATTTGTCGTTGTTGTTTTTGTGTTGTTTGCAGGATAATCCCTTTTTGA
The DNA here is from genome assembly GCA_021161625.1 of Elusimicrobiota bacterium. Classification (GTDB taxonomy): domain Bacteria; phylum CG03; class CG03; order CG03; family CG03; genus JAGHAG01. Next base: position 2,667 of record JAGHAG010000148.1, on the reverse strand, counting down.
ATTTGAGCCATAAATAAAAAGGGAAGTTCTTCTGGAAAGTGTTATATTGGAACTTGCAGATATGCAAATGTTTTTGTCCTTGGAATTGTCAGAAAAATTTTTTGTTACATTGTTAGAAAAACCGCAATCAAAACTCATCCAGGGAAAAATTCTTCCTGAATAATTAAAAGCAATGCTGTTTGTATCAAGGTCGCTTGAAGTTGTGGTTGAGGCAAAATTCCTGAATTGTGAAACAGAAGAATTTATTGCAATTGAATGACCACCTATGTAATAGGTTATACCATAAAATATGGATGTTGTTTCGTTTTCAAGAATAGATTTATCATCTCCCCAGACCTTATTTTTGCTGAAAGAAGAAGAAAGAGTTGGAAGTTTTCCTGGCATAAGATAAATTCCTGCCTGTAAAATGTTTTGGTTTGTGGTTAGGACATTTTCTTTTTTTTCAAGATTGTCATGGTAATACTGATTGCTTAAACTGAACCTTAAAAAACGGGCAGGGTAAATATTGGATGATGCTTTCCATCCAAGACGATCAGGATAAATACCTGGCGCGGCAAAGTTTAAAAAACCTTCTTCAATTTTACTGAATTCAGCAGTTAAATCAAAAATTTTTGCAGAAAAATTTCCCTTAAAGAAAATACCTGTGCCACTTGAAGAAGTTTTCACACCATAGACATCTTCAATCTCTTTGTCCCCGTGTGCAAATTCCAGAACAAAATTTGACTTACTGAATTCAAGAGTTGCCCTTCCAGTTAGAACAGAATTTTTATAAAGGTCAAGGGATGGACCACGGGTCTGGATGGAGTTTTCTTTGTCATAATTTAAAATACCTGAAAAGCCAAAATGCAAAGAGCGGAAAGGTTTTATGAGTATGTCTGTTCCAAGTGTGTATCTTGAAAAAGCACCGTTTTCGGTTTGAGAACCTTCAGCAGCATTTTGAATTCTTATATGGCACAGAGAAATTTCAACCGGGTTTAGAATTTCTTTAAAGGAAATTCCCCGACCTGTTTGCGAGTAAATGGAGAGATAAGAAAAATCAGGCATCACATCTCCAAGAGATACCTTCCAGTTTTCAGAAATAGCAGAAAAAAGCACATTGTCAATATCAATAGGGTCATCGCTTGTTGAATAAGAATTCAGGTTAAACAGAAATGTTTTTTTTGCAAATCTGCTTAAGAGATTTGCGGAAAAAGACCCCTGGTTTGAAAGTTTCTGGCTAAATTTGTAGGAAAGATACGCATTGCCGCTTAAATAATACTTTTTTTCTTTTTTCTTCAAAGCTGAAGCACGGACATTAAAAGAGAAAAATTCGCTTACAAGAAGAGTTTGAGCTTTTTTTGAGAGAATTACTCTAAACTGATATCTCCCGAGATAAGTTTGTGGAATTTGCATTTCAATCAGAAAAAGAGCGGTTCCCCCGGATACAACATCAGATTCAATAAAATTTTCCGATGTCTTTTTAAGATATTTTCCATTTTCATCAAACACTTCCACCCTTGCAGAAATTTCTCCTTTTTTCCATGTTTTGCTTTCCAAATTTATGGATATTATCTGAAAAGTTACAGTTTCACCTGCCTTAACAGGGTCGGGTGTTGCAACCGCAATTTGAATCTGTGCACCACTTTGAGCAAAAATTTTGCCTGCAAGTGTAAAAATTAAAACAAGTTTTAAAAATTTTTTCCTTTGCTCCTGTATTAATTTAAAATTGCTCATTTTTTTCTCCTCGCCCGTCTGAGGGCTTTTAAGAATTTTTTTACCTCTCTATTATTCGGGTCTATTTTTAAAACTTTTTCCCAGTTTTTTTCTGCTTGACTGTATTTTTTCAAAGCATAGTATGCTGAACCCTTTCTCATAAGAGCAAGGGTGTTATTCGGGTCTATTTTAAGAACACGGTCGCATTCCATAATTGCTCCTGTGTAATCTGCCTTGTAAATTGAGTCAAGCGCTGATTGAAGCCGCTGGGTTATCAGGTTCATTCCTGCAATAAGTTTTATCTTTGCCCTTTCCTCAGGATAGAGTTTTTCAAAAAAAGAAACAAGTTTCTGAATTTTCTCAGTGTTTTTTGGCTCTGTATTTATCTGACTTGCATAAATTACAGCGTCGAGAACAACATCAGGCTGGTCATTGAGGTAGGCGTTTATTCCAATTCTTATGACCTTCCAGAATTTTCCTTTTCCAGTTGCCTCTTCAAAAAAGGGTATAACTTTTTCAAGTTTTTCTTTCTTTTTCTTTATCTCTTCATTGGCTGGGTCCATATCCAGAATTTTTACAGCAACCTGAACAGCGGTTTTGTATCTGCCCTTCTGATAAAAACCTGTAAAGCTATGAAGCAGGGGTTTTAATTCTTTTTGCATTTTTTGTCGGGCTATTTCAATCAGTTTTTTAGGGGGAATCTGGTGAGGGTCAATTTCAAGAATTCTTTTCCAGTATTGAATTGCGGTTGTGTACTTGCTTTCATTATAGTATTTTATTGCCTCCTGATACAGAGCACTTATATCTTCTTCTGAAAAGGCAAGGTTAAAAAAAACAAACAGAAACAGAAAAGAAGCAGATTTTTTCATTTTCTCAGAATACTGATTTCAATCCTCCTATTTTTTGCTCTTCCCTGAGGGGTATCATTTGAAGCAATCGGACTATATGGCCCGAAACCAAATGCCGAAAACCTTT
>JAGHAG010000068.1 GCA_021161625.1 Elusimicrobiota bacterium | reverse complement strand
GCCATCATCTGTGCACTTACACCGAATTTCTCCTCAAGGGCTTTTACCAGTTCATTGAGTTCCAAAACGCTCATCTGTGAAATTGCTTCAATGATTTCATCCCGACTTAAAGCCATTTATCCCTCCTTTTTCTCACCAATCGCTTTTAACACAAAAACTATTCTGCTTAACAACATTTTCAAAATATGATGGAAATTATAAATGGGTGCCTGCGCAGCACCTATAAACATTGCTATAAGTGTATTTTTATCAGGAATTTTTGCAATTTCTTTTACTTCCTCATTTAAAAGAACCTTTTCAGGTTTCAAATATCCGCCTCTGATTTCAAAAAGTTCGTTTTCTTTTGCAAAATCCACAAGAATTTTGCAGACCTCTGGAAAAACAGATTCTTCGGAATATATGACTGCTGTGGGACCTGTAAAAAAATTTGAAACTTTGCTGAAATTTTCTCCTCCAAATGCCTTTTCAAAGAGGCGGTTTTTTACAACTTCCATCTTTGCATTGAAATCGCTTAGTTTCTGCCTTAAATCTGTTACTTCCTTTACTGTAAGCCCCTGAAAACCTGTGAATATCATTACATCCTGTTTTTGAAGAAAATCCTTTCTTTCTTCAACCCATTTTAATTTTACCTGCTTTTGTTTCATGACAATAACACCTCTAAGCCAGGGGACATCGTTTTTGAAATGTGGATGCTTTTTATCAAATTTCCAGATATATCTAAAGGCATTTTTGCATTTTTTATTGTCTCAACAAAGGCAAGAACATTTTCCTTTATTTTATCATCAGGGAAGGATATTTTTCCAACACCTGCATGAATGTTCCCTGAAGTGTCCACCTTCCACTTTACTCTACCTGCTTTAAAACTCTTTACAGTATCTGCAATATCAAAGGTAAGGGTCCCAGTTTTTGGAGAAGGCATAAGTCCTTTGGGACCGATAATTCTTGCCACTTTACTTAAATCTTTCATTGCATCAGGTGTTGCTATTAAAACATCAAAATCAATTCTGCCTTTTTTTATTTCCTCAATTATATCTTCGTATCCAACTCTGTGGGCGCCTGCATTCTGCGCTTCTTTTGCCTTATCCCCTTTTGCAACAACCCAGATTTTTACCTTTTTGCCTGTACCATTTGGAAGAGAAACTGTGCCTGAAACATTCTGGGTTACCTTGTTCGTCTTGACATTGAGCCTGATGTGGACTTCAACTGTTTCATCAAAGTTTGCCTTGGGCATTTGTTTTAAAATCTTGATTGCTTCATCAAGATTATACACCTTGTTTTTGTCAACAAGTTTTGCTGCTTCAAGATATTTCTTATTTTTTTTCATCACTTCTCCTTCACAATATCAATGCCCATGCTTCGCGCTGTTCCAATAACCATCTGACAGGCAGATTCAAGATTTTTCGTATTCAAATCAGGCATTTTCTTTTTTGCAATTTCTCTCACCTGCTCCATTGTGAGCGTGCCTTTTTTATCTTTATTCGGTTCACCGCTTGCTTTTGCAATGCCAACAACTTTTTTAATCAGTGCTGAAACAGGGGGAACTTTTGTCTCAAATGTAAAACTTCTGTCTTCGTAAACTGTTATGACAACAGGAATGAGCATTCCCGGGTCCTCATTTTTTGTTTTTTCATTAAACTGCTTGCAAAATTCCATAATGTTTACCCCGTGCTGTCCCAGAGCAGGACCAACAGGTGGGGCTGGATTTGCATTTCCTGCAGGTATCTGTAGTTTAATCTGAGTTTTTACTTTCTTTTTTGCCATTTTTAAATTTTCTCCACTTGATAAAACTTCAATTCAACAGGGGTAAGCCGTCCAAAGATTGATACAAGAACTCTCAACTTGCCCTTCTTTTCATCAACCATGTCAACCTCACCTGAAAAATTTGCAAAAGGCCCGTCTATTATCCTGACACTGTCGTGCTTTTCAAACTTTACAGAGGGTTTGGGTTTTTCTTCTTCGGACTCTTTTACAAGCTGCTGGAGTGCTTCAACTTCCTGAGGGTTTACACTTATTGGATTTTTCCCACCGAGAAATCCTCCCACTCCAGGAATGTTGTTTATAAACCAGAAAGTCTCTTCATCTAAAATCATCTCTATAAACAAATATCTTGGAAGAATTTTCCTCTGTTTAATTACATTTTTTCTCTTTTTTATGTCAATCACTTTTTCTTCAGGTAAAATTACCTGCTTTATTTTAGAAGACCCATGTTTTTCAATGTCTTCCTGCATTTTATTTAAAATCACCTGCCTTATGTTTTTTTCCTTGCCACCAAGTGTCTGGATAACATAAAATTTATATTCTTTTTCCATCAGACAAAAATTCCCAGAATTATGGAAATTGCAAAATCAACAAAAAATACAAAAAACGAAATTGCAAAAACCAATACAAGCACAACACCTGTAAAACCCAAAACCTCTTTGCGAGATGCCCAAGTGATATTCTGGCGCACCTCTCTTATAACACTTTTTAAAAACTCTATCATTTTAAATTCATAAACTATATAAAAATCAAACTACAATGTCAACCCAGATTTTTCAGTCAACATATTTTTAGCAAACAGCAACAATAGTAATGAGTAATGAGGGCTCATCAGGATTAAGGATTAAGTCGTTCGCTTCGCTCACTTTAAGAATTAATTATTTCATTTTTTTCCTTCACTTCATCCTTACCACTTACTCCTTACCACTGATTTTTCATTTTTCATCTGTCACCCCGCCCATC
>JAGHAG010000065.1 GCA_021161625.1 Elusimicrobiota bacterium | reverse complement strand
CAACTGCTTTTCCCATCTATGGCTATGTAAGGGCAACGCTTGATATTGATATTTTCATAAGGCCTACCCGACAAAACGCATTAAGAACAATGAAGGCGCTGAGGGATTTCGGCTATGTTTTGTATGATGTGGATGTGGATGATATGCTTTCAAAAAAGATATTGTTCAGGCAGTATGCTGTTGAAGCGGATATTCATCCCTTTGTGAAAGGTGTGACTTTTGAAGATGTGTGGAAGAATAAAATTTCAGAAAAAATCGGGAGAGTTTCCGTTTATTTTGCATCACTGGAAGATTTGATAAAGATGAAAAAAGCAGCCAATCGCCCAAAGGATAGGGAAGATCTGAAATTTTTAATGAGAATAAAAAAGAGAAAAAAAACAGGCGTGAAAAAAAATGAAAAGTAAAAAAGTAAAAAAGGAAGCCCCACTACTTGACTTTTCCCCTATTATTCTGCTTATTTTTATTTTTATCAGTGCCTCTTATGGGGCATTTATGGATATGGGATTTTCCGCAAGAGGCGGGGCAATGGCAGGGGCATACACAACCTATAAAGGAAGAGGAGATCTTGTTTTTTACAATCCTGCAGGAATAAGTGGAATAGAAAGACAGGAAATTTCCTTTTTTTATGCAAGACCATTTGCAGGATTAAACAATGTTGACTTTGGGATTACATCGGTCTGTCTGGCAATGCCTTTATATACAAAAGGTGTTTTTGCTGTAGCATATTCGCAGTTTAATGCAGGTGATTCTAAGGACAAACTTTATCAGGAGTATATGATTATAGGTTCACTTTCATATAGATTAAGTCGGAAATTTCTTGTCGGTTTTAGTTTAAAAAATCTCACACACAAATTTTTCATTGATGATAGAAGTTTTTCTCTTGGTGATGAAACTTTTGACTCATCCACAAACGCATCAGGCAACACTTTTGATTTTGGACTTAACTGGAAACTTTCAGGCACTCTCACGTTTGCTCTTTCATACCAGAATTTCATAAAGGCAGATGTTGGAATTCATGATGAGGACATTGTGCCTTCAATTTTAAGGACAGGGCTTGAATGGAGAAAAGGCAGAATAGCGATAGTATATAATTGTGATATCAGAGCGCAAAAATGGGGTCAGAAAAACACAATATCCTATGGTTTTGAGTGGGATATTTCAAGGGTCCTTTCATTCAGAGCAGGTGCCACTGATTTTGAAAAGGACTTTGGTTTTGGGATAAATACAAAAATTTTCGGGGATGAGGATTTGATTATTGACTACAACTACTCAATTCCCTCTGAAATTTCCGGTGCCACAACACACCGAATTGCTCTGACTCTCAGAAGAGGCGAGATTAGAAGGGCTCGGACTCAAATACAGCAAGTTCCCCATGAAGAAGAGGAATATGTGCCTGACGAGGGAGAGGAAATTATAATAGAGTAAAAAAACTCTTTTCAGAAATTTGAAATAAATTTTTCTGTTATACGTCTTTATATATAGGGATACAGGAATCTGTTTTTTCATTTACTTGAAATAATTTTTCACCTTTTGCGTCTATTAATAGGGAACAAGATAAAAGTTTATCTCAGAACATAAAATTTACACACTATTTTCCGCAGGTAAAAAACACCCATTCTATAAAAGCAAAAAGGGGGGCATTATGAATATTTTAAGAAAACTCAGAATTTTTGGATGGGATAAAATTGAGGATTTTCTTCTCGCGAGCATTGTCACAGGTGATGGACTGCTTCTTGTTGGAAGTCATGGAACTGCTAAAACCTACTGTGCTGAAATCATTGCAAAATCAATGGGTGTAAAATATCAAAAGGTTGATGCATCAAAAGCAGAGTTTGAGGACTATCTTGGATTTCCAAATCCGCGTGCACTTTCCGAGGGAAAATTTGAATATGTAAATACCCCTCTCACAATTACAGATAAGCAATTTGTGTTTATTGATGAAATAAATCGCTGTAAATCCCACACGCAAAATAAACTTCTTGAACTAATTTACAGCAGACAGTTTTTTGGACAGAAGACAGATGTCACATGGGTATGGGCAGCAATGAATGCAGGGGATGAATACACAGGAATTGAGCCTCTTGACCCTGCCTTTATTGGAAGATTTGCCTTTATTATACCTGTTCCTGATGCTGTTGATATGGAATATGATGATGTGCTGAAAATATGTCTTTCCCATACCCACAATGATGCTCCTGCAATTAAAAAATTCTGGAAGCAAGAAAAAGAACAACCCATAACTTCAGATGAGAATTATTCACTCAAACCATTTTTTGAAACAGCGGCAAAAAACTACCATGAAATTGATAGAGAAATGGGCGAATTAATAGGAAAAATTCTATCAACATTTACCAAGATATGGTGGCAGGAAAGGAAGGATAAAATTGATGGCAGACGACTTTCAATGATGCGCAGGGCTGTTATAGCATATCTTGCAGTTAAAAAGACAAAAGATAAAAACTTTTCAATTACTGATGAAGTTTTTTCCCTGAACTTGAAAAATGTTATTCCCTATATCCTGCCACATCTTGCCGCGGGAAAAGGACTCAATCCTGTTCATGTAGAGGTGGCTCTACGGGCAGTTTTTAAAACTCTTGCAGGCACAACTCCTTTTATAAAAGCATATTTTTCCCCTGACCTGATTGTAAAAATGAAAACTCTTTGCGAATGTGATATGCCATTTTTCTCAAGGAAAAAAATTCTTTCAGATGTTTTTAAGGATAAAGAAATGCTTCCCCTTGTTGCTTTTGCATTACTGCCCTTTTCCCTTTTAAGAAAATCCCCGTTTACCCGAATAGAAAGGCGGGAAATTGTGAAAAAAGTAAAAGAATGTATCAGGGACCTTCAAACTCAGTTTTTCTGTGTAAAATCTGTTGATGATATTCACTTCTTCAATGAATTAATCAAAAACACAAAAGAAAATAAGCCTCTGGCATTATGTCAACTCAATGCCTGTTTGAAGAGTGGATTTTCCAATGTTGAACTGAAAAATACTGAAATTCTCGCCAGAAAATATGCAGATTTTATAAGAACCTGCCGGGAAGAACTTGGTCCAATATACAGGAGGTTAAAGGATGCGAATTGAACTTGACAAATTGATGAATTCTGCTCTTGATATACTCTTTTCAGTTGACCTTGTTGCCTGTGTGGAACTTTTTTCAATTGCAGAAATAGAATACGATAGAGAAATCCCAACAGCAT
>JAGHAG010000069.1 GCA_021161625.1 Elusimicrobiota bacterium | reverse complement strand
CTTCAGGGTTGAGGAAGCAACAAGATACAGATATGCAAAACTTATTGCTCAGGGCAAAAAAATTCCTGAAATTGACAGAAGAATTCAGTATCCTGAAGGGCTCAAAGTAAATATGCATTTTACAACTCTTTCACAGAGGACTTTAGGTACAACCTACAGAATTTTTGGTGTTGAAATTCCTTTCCATATTTATGTGATTTATTTTATGTTTCTTTATTCCTCTTTATCCATATTTGCGGTTTTTCTGGTTTCAAATGTTATTTGTGAAAATAAAATTTTCTCCATTATTGCAACTCTGTTTTACGCAACAAGTTTTGCCTCCTCCTCAAGAACAATTGCAGGAGGGCTTGTTGAAGAGGATTTTGCCCTGCCTCTGATGTTCTTTTCATTTTTCTTTTTTCTGTATTCATTTAAAAAAACAAAAAAAATTTATTCATGGATTTCAGGATTTCTCTTAGGGCTTGCCTTAATTTCCTGGCATGTAAGTCAGTTTTTCTATCTGATACTTTCTCTCTTCATTTTTATAATTTATGCTTTTAAAGAAAAAGAGAGAGGGAAAATTTTTCAAAACTTCCTTCCCCTTTTGATTTTTGCATCCATCTTTGGAATCTTCTCGCCGATCCTGAGAGGTGGATACTTTCTTCTTTCATTCAGTCAGATTGCAGGATATTCTTTTGTTTTTATACATCTTTTTTTTAAGAAAAAAAATCCTTTAAAAATCCTGCTTGTTTTTATTTTAAGTTTTTGTTTCCTTTTTCTTATTTCCCGACCCATTACAAGCAAGCACACTGAAAACTATGCTCATGTTTATCTTTTGATGTGGAGCAAGATAAAAAATCTTGGAAGCAAACCCAGTTTTTATGAGGATGTAAAAAAACTCCCTTTTGATGCAAAGGTTTTATGGCAATCCTCATTTGTAAGCCCTGATTTTAAATTTGTAAAAGACCTTTTTTTAATTGTCTTCATTTTTTCCCTCGCAGGTTTTTTCCAGACCTTGAAAATTGTTATCCGCAGAAAATCCACGCCAGAAATTTTAAATTTAGGGCTTCTGTTTTCCTTCTTTATTCTCTTTCTTCTTATAAGGCGTCTTTATGTTTTTGTGATTTTTTTCTTAAGTGCTGTTGTTGCTTCTGGCGGAAATCTTTTTTCAAAAAACAAAAAACTATACGCCCTTGTTGTCCTGCTCTATTCTGCAGGTGTGGTCATGCAGACAAAACAAACCCTCCCCCGACTTAAAGCAATTCCAAGAAGAATAAATGAATATAAGCAGGACCTCTTAAAATGGATGAACAAAAATCTTCCTCCGGGAAGTGTAATTCTTTCAAACATTGGATTTGCTCCTGAAATTGTTCAGAACTCTACATTTAAAACAGTGCTTCACAATCACTATGAGGCAAAAGACATAAGGGATAAGACAAAAGAATTTTATCAGGCAATTTATGAAGATGAAGAGGTGCTCTGGAATTTTGCAAGAAAATACGGTGCACAGTATCTTATTTACCACTGGGAATTTCTGCTGGATAAATCAAAAAATTCTGTCCGTTATCAGGTTGACAGGATGACGGTTTTCAAAAAAAGTGCCTGCTATAAATTACATTTTAGAGAAAAGGAACTTAAACATTTTGAACTTCTGTATCAGAATGAATATTATCGCCTTTTTAGAGTTTTAGAAGCAAATGAAAAACCCCATCACAGAAAAGTAAGGTATGTTCCGTTTTTTGATGAAAGGGTTTTTGTGCCAAAAAACAAAATCGTTTATCTTGAAGGGAAACAGGAACTTGGAGAAATTTTTGATGATGACTTTGCAAAAGAAAAAATGGATAAAGTCTGGGGACTTCCTAATATGAGAAACAGGGCAAAACAACTTGAAAAAGAAGGAAAAATTCTTGAGGCAGAAAACCTTTATCTAAAAATGCTTGAAATAGACCCCTATTTTGACAGGACACGCCTTCTTGTGGCTGACTTTTATATGCGCCATAATATGCCTCAAAAAGCAATTCCTCATCTTATTTATAATGTGAAATACTATCCAACAAAACAAAACTATTCCTTTCTCATCTCTGCCCTTAAAATCGCTGGGGAAAAAGAACTTGTGAAAAAGTATCTTATTGAAGCAAGAAAAAAATTTCCAGATATCCAAAACCTTTCAAATTGAAATTTCTAAGTGAAATAACAATCGCGTTTTCTTGACAGAATTTTGTTTTAATTCCATAATGTCTATTAGAAAATTAAAAGAGGGCTTAAAATGGACAGAAGTATTGGATTTGTTGAAACTAAATTCTTTCACTTAAAAGAACCTCTTCTTCTTGAAAGTGGAGAGGTTTTAAAAAATGTCCGGATTGCCTATGAAACTTATGGCACACTCAATAAAGAAAAAACAAATGCCATTTTAATCTGTCATGCATTCTCAGGTGATGCTCATGCTGCTGGATGGCATAAAGGGGACAAAAAGCCCGGATGGTGGGATGAAATGATTGGCCCGGGCAAGGCATTTGATACTGATAAATATTTTGTAATTTGCTCCAATGTCATTGGCGGATGTATGGGTTCAACAGGGCCATCCTCCATAAATCCTGAAACCCAAAAACCATACGCCCTTTCCTTCCCAATAATCACAATCGGGGATATGGTTCAGGCGCAGAGAAAACTTATGGAGCATCTTGGCATAGAAAAACTTCTTTCTGTGTGCGGTGGTTCAATGGGCGGGATGCAGGCGCTTGAATGGGCTGTAAATCATCCAGAAAAAGTAAAAAGTGTAATTCCAATTGCAACAACAATAAAACACTCCCCCCAGCAAATTGCATTTGACGAAGTCGGCAGACAGGCAATTATGGCAGACCCAAACTGGCAGGGTGGCAATTACTATGGAAAAGAAATTCCTGCAAAAGGGCTTGCCCTTGCAAGGATGATTGGACATATTACCTATATGAGCGACAAATCCATGGAAAAAAAATTTGGAAGGCAGATAAAAGATGAAACAAAAAAATATAAATTTGGTGAACTTTTTGAGGTTGAAAGTTATCTTCATTATAGAGGAGATAACTTTGTGAAAAGATTTGACGCAAACAGCTATCTCTATATAACAAAAGCAATGGATTTGTATGATGCTGGAAGGGGGTGTCCTTTTCATAAAGTTCTTGAAGGCAAAAATGTGAAATTCCTTGTAATTGCTTTCAGGTCTGACTGGCTTTATCCAATATACCAATCACAGGAAATTGTAAAAGCCTGCAAAATTGCCGGGCTTGAAGCAACCTTCTGTATAATTGACTCAACCTATGGACATGATGCATTTTTGCTTGAAATTGATGAAGAATCCCATCTTATAAAACACTTTTTAAAAAAGGTTTTTGAGGGAAAACTATGAGAAAATTTTTACACAGGGTGATTTGTGACCTTGTGGAACCTGAAACAAAAGTTCTTGATGTTGGCTGTGGAAAAGGAGAACTTTTAGAACTTCTTATAAGAGAAAAAAAAGTAAGGGCAACAGGGCTTGAAATAAATGACTCTGCAGTTTATGAATGCGTTGCAAAGGGATTGAGTGTTTATCACGGTGATGTGGAAGAGGGCCTCCTGGATTATGCGGAGAATTTCTTTGATTTTGTGATAATGGATGAAACAATTCAGGAATTGAGAAAACCCGAATTTTCAATTGATGAATCCTTAAGGGTGGGGAAAAAACTTATCATAACCCTTCCAAACTTTGCCTACTATAAAATCCGCTTTCAAATTTTTTTTAAAGGCAAACTTCCCATAACAAAGGAATTGCCATACGAATGGTACAACACTCCGAATTTGAGAATTATAACCATAAAGGATTTTAGAGAATTTTGCAGAAAAAAGAATATAAAAATTTTAAAAGAAATTTTTGTAACGGACAAAAAATACATAAAAATTTTTCCAAATTTTTTTGCCGCCTATGGTGT
>JAGHAG010000027.1 GCA_021161625.1 Elusimicrobiota bacterium | reverse complement strand
GACATAACCAGAGCAGGTTCTGGATTTCCTTTTCCACCGCCTTCGTTTATATGAAGAACCTTTACAATAAATCTGTCAAGTCCTGAATCAGCCCCTTCAACATACTGGGCAACAAAAGAGGCGTCAATAATCCTTTGTTCTCCTTTTGCAACAACCACCTCTATTGTTTTTGGTTCCATAAGAGAGGTGCCATTTGAACCATCTGTTAAAAGACAATATGCCTCAACTTTAACTCTTATTTTTGCTTTTGCACGGGGCCCATTATTTTTTACAATAACTTTTACAGGAACCTTTGTTCCAAAAAAATAGAGAGGAAACGCCCCCCAGTATTTTGGTGGATAAATTTTGTCCTCTTTAAAACAATAACCCCAGAAATGATAAAAAATACCTTCTGAGTTTGTGATTGTGGTGCCATAGGAACCACTGAACTCAATTCTCACATCAAGTTGTTTTGCCTCTCCCTTGTGATTGCCTGCATAAGCAAAACCTGACATAAAAACAAAACAGACCAAAAACAAAATTTTTTTCATAATCAATCACCTCCTTGAATATTTGCCCATAAGAACTGCCTCTGCAAGAATGTGCCCTTCCATTGCTTTTTCAACTTCTTTTTTGCTTGCTCCTTCCGGGATGTTAAGAACTGTATCAAGAGCATAAAGTTTGAAGAAATATCTATGTGTTCCTGAAGGCGGAGAGGGGCCACCGTATTTTAAAGTTTTAAAATCATTAATCCCCTGTAATCCCTGAGGTTGGGTTCCTTCTGGAATGAAGTTTATATTTGGTGAGATGTTAAAAACAACCCAGTGAACCCAGGTGCCGAAAGGCGCATCAGGGTCATCAACAATCAGGGCAAGGGATTTTGTCCCCTGAGGTGTGCCTGAAATTTTTAATGGCGGGGAGATGTTCTCACCATCAGCAGTGTATTTTACGGGAATAAACCCACCGTTATCAAAAGCAGGACTTTCAATTCTGAATTTTTGAATGTTTTCCTTTCTAATAAAGGAAGCATCCTGCTTTTTTTGGTGATTGCACGCACCCAGCAAAAAAAACAGCAAAATTGCTATTTTCATCATCTATATTATAATCTGAAAATCCCAAAATGAAAAGATTTATTTAGAGTAATTGACTGATTAATTTTATTTTTGTATTTTCAGTTGGAGAAAAAAATGAATCAAAAAGTTAAAGAAATTCTGGACGGATTTAAAAATCTTGCATATGAGGAAAAAAAACAGGTTGTAAAAGAAATTTTTCCTGATGTCTTTAAGTTTCTTATGGACAATCCTGAATTTGCAAAGGAAATCATGCCCGATTGCTTAAAACTTTTAAAAAAGATGAATATCTCTATAACCGACATAATGAGCGCTATGCTGAAATTTAACCTGCATCATTAATGCATCCCCGATAAAATCGGGGACCGCCCTTTCTGATAAATAAAAAAATGTTTTTGCGTAAAACCGAAGCAAAATACAAAAATACAACGATATCTACGAAAATTTTAGTAAGAAAGAGCGGGGTTAACCCCGCCCAGCCCTCTATGCCAAAAAGAGAGAATTGGAGTAGTATGGAAATATTCGGCGAGGTGTAAAGATGGGTTAAAATTATGTTGCTTAGAAGGCTGGGCGGCCCGAAGGGTGAATTATTCACACTTACGCTTTGTAATTGTGGATAGCCGAGGAATAGTGTAGTGTGAATAATTCAGGTTAAAAAATAATTGACTAAATCTTCTGTTTTTATAAAATAAACTTATGAAAGTTGTTGGGAAATCAATACCACGAGTTGATGCCTATGAAAAAGTAACAGGCAGGGCAATTTTTACAGATGACATAACCTTCCCGGGAACTCTTTATGTAAAAATTTTAAGAAGCCCTCATCCACATGCAAGGATAATTTCAATAAATACCCGAAAAGCAGAAAAACTTTCAGGGGTGAGAAAAATTATAAAAGGCATTCCTTTTGAGGAAATGAAAAAAAAGCATGCAATTTTTGCAATAGGCGGATGTATAATTGACCAGCTTCCAATGGCTGCAAACAAGGTTCGTTTTGTAGGAGAGCCGGTTTGCGCTGTTGTTGCTGACGACCCTGATACTGCTGAGGAAGCGTGCAAACTCATTGAAGTAAAATATGAAAAACTCCCTGCAGTTTTTGACCCCCGTAAAGCAATGGAAAAAGATGCTCCTTTAGTCCATCCAAAACTTGGAACCTATAAAATTTTACCTGGCTTTTATCCTGTGCCAAATTCAAACATCTATCACCACTATAAGTTGAGAAAAGGAGATGTAGAAAAAGCCTTTAAAAAATGCGATGTTGTAATTGAGAGAGAATTTTCCTATCCTCATATGGCACACTGTCAGATAGAACCCCATTCAGCAATTGCAATCTGGCACTCACCTGACAGAGTTGAAATTTACTCATCAACCCAGTCCCCATTTATTGTAAGAGATTTTGTTGCAAGGGCTTATAATCTTCCTTATTCCAATGTCAGGGTTTATGCTCCTTATCTTGGCGGAGGATTTGGTGGAAAGAGTGATGTTACAATTGAACCCCTGCTTGTTTACATTGCAAAACACATCCCTGACAGATGGGTGAAATTAACCCTTGATAGAGAGGAGATGTTTGTTGGAACTGTTGTTGGAAGAGGAGTTGTGGGAAAATATAAAATCGGTGCTAAAAAAGATGGAACAATTCTTGCCTGTGAAATTGAATACATCCTCAATTCAGGTGCTTATGGAGAATATGGGATAAATGTTCTGTGCGGGGGTTCACAGAATTCAACAGGGCCTTACCGCATTCCAAATGTAAAGGTTGATGGATATGCTGTTTACACAAACCTTCCTTATGTGGGTGCTTTCAGGGGTTATGGACATCCAGAAGGACACTTTATGGCAGAAAGAATGATTGAAATCCTTGCACAGGAATTGAAAATGGACCCTGTCAAACTTCGGCTCAAAAATGCTTTAAGAGCCGGTGATAAAAATGCAATTGAACAGCGTCTCACAAAGGCAAACGGCAATCTCCCTCTTTGCATAAAAAAAACAGCACAGGCAATTGGCTGGAAATACAATTCCAAAAATGTTGAAAAAGTAAAAGATGGATTTATTGCAAGGGATGTCAGTGCATTTATGAAATCACCTGTCCAGGCAACAAATGCCCATGTAACAGCAATAATAAAGTTTAATGAAGACGGCACTGCAAATCTTCTTATAACAACTTCAGAAATGGGACAGGGGTCTTCAACGGTCTATGTTCAAATTGCATCAGAAGCGCTACAGATTCCTGTGGAAAAAATAAATTTTATAAGGAAGCGTGATACAGAATTTCTTGCTTATGACTGGCAGACAGTTGCAAGCAAGGGAACCTATGCAGGCGGACAGGCAATAATAAAAGCAGCAGAGGATGCAATTCAAAAGATAAAACAAACTGCCTCAAAAGCATTTAGGGTTCCTCTAAAAAATATAAAGTACAAAGAGGGCTTTGTTTATGTAAAAGGGAAGAAACTGCCAATTACAAAATTTGTAAATGGTTTTATGTTTCCTGATGGAAGAACTGTTGGCGGTCCTGTTGTTGGATATGGAATTTATACACCTGAAAATCTCCAAATTCCCGGGATAAAGAAGAAAGGGCTTGGTGAAGGTCAGGGAAACATATCTGCTTCGTGGACTTTTGGCGCACAGGGGGTTGAGCTTTTTGTAAATACAAAAACGAAAAAAATAAAAATAAAAAAAATCATCACAGCAATTGATGCTGGAAAAATCATAAATCCAAAACTTGCAAGAGGGCAGATTGTCGGCGGCATGGTTCAGGCACTGGGACAGGCAATAATGGAAAAAATAATCTATTCGCAGGAAGGGGTAAACAGAAATCCAAGATTCACTGACTACAAAATTCCCACGCTTGAAGATTTAAAAGATATTGATATTCAGGTAATTTTTGTTGAATCTCCTGACAAAAAAGGTCCTTTTGGTGCAAGGGGACTTGCAGAACACTCCACGGTTTCAATTCCTGCCTGTGTTGCAAATGCTGTATCCCGGGCACTCAACATTGAAATAAACGAAATTCCTGTAAATTTCATTCAGATTTCCAGAAGATAAGTTTTTTTTCAAGTAAAAAAAGAATTTTTTCAAACAGAAAAGTCATAACTGAAAGCACAAAAAGACATACTATTATAATATCCATTCTTATTAAACTCTCTGCTCTCATCATAAGTGAACCCATGCCAACAGGAATAGCAACCATCTCCGCTGCTATTATAACTCTCCAAGCCATACCTGCTTCAAGGCGAAGTCCTGTAAAAATATATGGAAGAGCAAGTGGAAGCAAAATATTCTTTAAAACCTTAAATTTTGTAGCACCAAGAGTTCTTGCAACATCAATGATATTCCTGTCAACATTCTTTATTCCGCTTACAGTGCTATAGCATACAGGAAAAAAACTACATATGAAAATTATAGTAATAGGAAGCATTTCATTCACTCCAATCCACAACATCAAGACAGGAAGCCAGCCAAGTGCTGGCACTGGATAAAGAAAACTTATTAGAGGAGAAAAAGTTCTATCAAGAATTCTATTGCAACCCATAATAATTCCTGCAAAAATTCCTGTAATAGCACCTAAAAAGAAACCAATTACAACCCTTTTAAAACTTGCTAAAAAATTCTCCAGAAGAACTCCCCCTTTTAAAAGCACAAAAAATTCGTTCAAAACAGCAGTAAAAGGAGGAAAAATTTCTCTCTGGAAAATTCCTGCCCTTCCCAGAAATTCCCAGATTAAAATAAAAAATACAACTGGAATAATTCCTGATAATTTACTTCTCTTCACAGAAACCTCAAATCAAGTATCTCATCAGCATCAAATTTTTTCTTTATATAACCCAGTTTAAACATATAATCAATTTCTTCCTGAACAGAGCTTTTGTCAATTAAATGCGTATTTACCATTTTAAATTTAAGAGACCTTTCAATATCCTCTGGTAAAATTTCAAGTTTTGAAGCAACTTTACCTATTTTAATAGGAAAAACCTTGTTTCCTGCAACAGTTAATGCACGAGTAACAATTTTCCCAGATTCATCTGGATTTTTATTTATAAAATCAATACCCATTTTTGTTATCTCCACAAGTTTTCTCACAATACGAGGATTCTTTTCTATAAGTTCCTCTTTAACAACCAACACACTCCCCTGCATATCAGGCCACAAATCCTCTGCTTTTAAAAGTTCCTTAAATCCCATTCTCTCTCCCATTGTTGGAAACTGTTCACAGCAAAATCCAGCATCAATCTTACCCATTTTAAGAGCAAGAAGAATTTTTGGAGGAGACATCCTTAAAATTTTCCTTTTAAGTTTTTTTTCATCAAGATTGAACTTTTCTATCATTTTATTAAGAAGACAATCTGTTGGAGACCCCTCTCTTGAACAGGCAACCCTTACATTATGCTTCATCAAATCATAAACTGTCTTTACTTTTTGAGGATTTACAATAAGACCATAACCATATTTGTGAGTGCCACAAACAACTTTTATTTTTACACCGCCATTGGCATAACTTGATATAGCAGGAATCATACAGATATAAGCAGCATCAATATCTCCTCTTGTAAGAGCAGATGCAAGAGCCATTCCTGTGATATAGTTGTCAAATGCTTCAACTTTCAAACCCATTTCTTCAAACCAGTTTTTTGCCCTTGCTATATGGGCACTTGAAGCATGAGAAACAAATTCAACTGCAATTTTCAAACTCTTTCTTTCCTTTTTTGCACAACCAGGAGAAAAAATTAAAATAACAGAAATTAAAATTAAAACCTTTTTCACTCCTCCTCCTTAAAAATACTTATTCCTTTTTGCCAGATTCCTATTCTTATCTTCTTACCAGTATGGAGGTTATGTCTTTGATAAATATAAGATGGAAATTTCAGTTCAAAATCAATCATAGATTTAACCATTAAAATACAGGTATCGCTCAAAAAGTGTGATGAGACAATCACGCCCTCAAAAATGTTTTCTTTAAGTTCTTCTCTGACAGGGATGCCCTCTTTTATGATTTTTATGTCCTGCGGTCTTACTGAAAATTTTACTCTCTGTCCTTTTGTAAAATTTCCTTCATCAAAAGCAATAATTCTAAAATTTTCTCCCTGTATTGTTATTTTTCCATTTTGAATTTCTGCAATTTCACCTGAATAAATGTTTTTTATTCCAAGGTATCTTGCAATTTTTTCAGTTAAAGGTTTTGAAAAAATTTCATCTTTTTTCCCTTTCTGAAGAATTTTTCCATCAATCATCACAGCAAGATTCTGTGCAAGAACAGATGCCTCATCAAGGTTGTGTGTTATGTGAATCACAGGAATGTGAGAGCAAGCAAGAATTTCCCTTATCTCAAACCAGAGATTTGTTTTAAGCCCGATATCAATTGAAGAAAATGGCTCATCAAGAATGAGAATTTCAGGTTCTGCAAGAAGTGCCCTTGCAAGCGCAACCCTCTGCATCTCTCCGCCTGAAAGATTCTTAACCCCTCTCTGGAGAAGATGTTTTATTTTAAGAGTTTCAACAATATTTTCAAATTGAGGTCTTATTGTGTTGAAATTGATTTCTTTCACTGCAGGGCTGAAAAGGATGTTTTCCCTGACACTCATATTTGGAAAAAGGGCAAAATCCTGTGGGAGGTAACCAATTTTTCTTTTTTCCGGAGGTAATTTTGTTAAATCCACATCGTTTAAGGTGATTTTTCCTTTTGAAATTTCATAAAGACCACAGATGCATCTGGCAAGCGTTGTTTTACCACTTCCTGTTGGACCTAAAAGAACAAGATACTCCCCATCACCTATTTCAAGGTTAATATCCTGGAGCAGAAAACTATCTGCTGAGGCGAAAAGATTTTCTATTTTCAGCATGTTCTTTTTTAGAAACAATACTGCATCTGGACAATGAAGGAGTTATTATTGGTTTCATCTTCCGCTTCACTTTTGAAAATATAGTTTGCCTGAATTTTCGCTTTTTTAGATGCAAAATAGTTTATTCCCAGGGTTGTCCATTTAATATCGTTTTTATCTGTAACACTTTTATCAGGGTCGTATTCCTCGTATCTCAGAACAACTGAGAGTATTTTATCTATCAGAAAACAACCGCAGGTTAAGCCAAAACCGTCCGCTTTTAGCGGTGCTGCTGAGTCGGGATTATATCTGGCTTCAATCAATTCACCTTTAAGGAAATTTTTCTCGCATTTTGCTTCAATATCTGCCTGAATCAGTGTTTTTTTGTAAGGTGCGGGAAGAGATGATTCAATTTTACTGTTTCCTGCTACTGTTTCACGGGAAGAGGCAAAGGAAATCCCTGTTTTCAGTGGCCCTGTGATTTTGCCTGTCAGACGGCAGATGCATAAAAAATTGTTGTCATCATTTTTCATATTGCCCAATCCATTTCCATTTAAAATTCCAGCAGAAT
>JAGHAG010000087.1 GCA_021161625.1 Elusimicrobiota bacterium | reverse complement strand
TTATTATAGTACTCATTCCTGTTCAGGAGAAAACTATAAAAAGATAATTCTTTCAACAGGTGCTGCTGCACCTCCAGGTATTCAGATGTTTGTGAACCAGGATGGGTTTGATTTTTCTGCTGAAGTTCCTGCTGCGTGGGGATCAGGAGCAGATTTGATATACAGTTCAGGGGCGTATGCTTCTCCAGAATTAGAAGTTGATAATGGAGATATTCTTGAAAGTACTTCGCCACTGGATTCTATCACAACCTTTGATAATACAGGTACAGGTCCAAATCATATTGTTCCTCAACTGGATTATTCATATACATTTCTGTCAATAGAAGGCAAGGAAACAGCGATTCAAATAACGGAAATAGGTTCGGATTATATACGATTTGTTTATAAATATAATTATTTAAGCACTGCCACAGCTGGAGGAAACATAACAGGAACAATCAGTTATTCCGGCACTCAGACAGGCGACCTCTATATTATGGTAGGGCACGGGGAGCCTGAAATGTGGAAAGACGCCCCTTCTCTTATTGAACTGTCACCGACGAATCTGGGAACAGTTGCTTCCAGCCAGAGTTATAATACAGGCCTTCTTCCTGCTGCCACAGATTATACTGTTGTGGCATGGGTGGATTCAGATCCTGATAGTGTAGGAGAATTTGATAGCTCAACAGAAGCAGGCGGAAGTTCTTCACCTGTGACTGTTATTGATGGGAGCACGACCACTGTTGACCTAACATTACAGGACCCAGGTACCCCTTCTCCTCCGCCCTCAGGTGAGTTCTCCCTCAAAATCAACAGTGTTTCACCTTCAAAAATATCTCCTGACAATGATGGGGTTGATGATTTCTTCACACTTGATTTTGACATTCTTGCAGGCACAAGTTCTGCTGAAAGTGCCTCTGTGAGAATTGTTGCTGACACAAACGGAAATGGAAAGGCAGATGCTTTTGACTGGAGCAAAATTGTGTGGGATGATTCAGGTGGTCCTGCAATTGATGGAAACAGCAATGGAATTTATGAGGTGGGGATAGATACATCAATCAGTTATGAAGAACTCAATGCATATCAATCGGAATATGACTGGGAATACTGGGACTGGATTGACTCATCCCTTATGACAGCAGATTTTAATGGCACGGGAAGATATGGAACTTCCAGAAGTTTGTATTTAAGCATTTCTGACCCCTGGCTTGGAAGAATACCATCTTCAGGAACCTGTAAAATTTTCCTTGATGTAAATTATGATAACTGGTCAAATACTTCAAGCACCTCTGCTCAGACCTCAATTGAAGTTGAAGTCAGTGGTATGTATGGGAAAATCCTTGATGATACAGGTAATCCCATTCCAAGAGCAAGAATTGAGGCAAATTCTCCTGAAGGCAATGGGGTTACAACTTATTCCAATGATAGTGGGACATATAAACTTAACGGACTTATACCAGGAAAGAAGTATTATATAAATGTAAGGAAAAAAGGTTATACTCAAAAAAATGAAGAAATTGTTGCACCTGCTTCCTATAATGAATACTTTTCAAAAGATTTTGTACTTGATAAGGGTATTCTTGTTACAGGCACAGTTACTTTACCTGAACCCTTTTTCCCTTATGAGGATACATGGGGAAATTACATCTCTGAATTTTGGGGATGGGTGAATGCATGGAGCGTTGATTCTCCTGATGGTGGATGGGTCAATTTCAGAATTTCAAGCGGCTCAAAAACAGGCAACTGGCAGATGCAACTTTCACCCGGGACATACGAATTTTCTGCAGGTGGTCCGGATTATATAAGTTCTTCAACAAAAACAGTTCTTTCAGAAGGAACAACAAGTTATTCTTTAAATCTCTCGCTTCAAAAGTCAACAAAAATTACAGGATATGTGATTCTTCTGGATACACAACCATATTCAAGATGGGTTAACATAAACGCCCGACCCCTTTCCAATGATGGTTCATGGGGATGGGGATGGGGTGAAGTTCCTCCAGAAAAATCCTCAGGAACCTTTATTATAGAAGGACTTATTCCAAATACTGATTATGAATTGCGTTTTTATGCAGAGCAATATGCAGAATATGTTTCAACAATAAATTCGCAGAATGGTATTGAAGGGCTTAAAATTCAGATGGAAAAAGGTGTTGCAATTACAGGCAATATAAACATTTACTGGAATCAGGCAAGCATAAATTTTTATACCAGCAATGAACAAACAGAATTGTGGCTTAACCTGGATGCTCACTCAAATAAACTCAATCAGGGCTCATGGGCAGGAGTAAATGTAACTGTACCTGCCACACCATCCACAACAACTGTTAAATTTGAACTTTATGGTCTTGTTTCAGGTGAGGAATACTTTATAAACATCTGGGGAATTCAGGAGCAATTTGAGTATAAGCCCATAAAAGTTTCAGCACCACAGACAAACCTTTCCATTGACATTTTCCCATTTAATGGAGAAATCAAAGGTAAAGTTACAGGTGTTTCTGATTATAGCAATGTGTACATCAGGGCACAGCGTTTATGGGACTGGAATGCAAACGAATTTGTTGTTCAGCCGGACACTTCCGGTATATATTCAATAAAAGGTCTTGGCACAGGGGAGTATATTGTTATGGCAAATGAGTATATTCCTACCTACGATGCCCAGGATAATACCACCTATTACATGGCAATAGGTTCCAAAGGGTCTTTTATGCAGAGGGTAAGTGTTTCAAACAATGCTGTGACAAATCTTGATATTATTCTTCAGACAGCAGGAAGCATAAAAGGTGCAATTGAGGTTGTTTCAGATAATTATACGCTTGATGACATTATAAATTCCTCTGCAACAATGAAAGCAGTTCCTTTAAAACTTTTTCATATGATGGGTCCTGAAGAAGCAGTTAAAAAGGCGGTTTTTGGGAAACTGGTTAAGGTATCCTCAACAGTTGCAAGGTTTGAATTAAAAGGTCTTTCAGAGGACTCCTATGTTCTGTGTCCACCTGTTTATTTTGACACTTCAAATGATACTTCAACTTTGACTGGGAGGATGTCAATGGTAAAAGACCTTGCTGTTGAAACAAAAATTGTTCCAATTTCACAGGGACTTTCTGTGGATGTAGGGACAATGACACTCAGAGATGGCTATAAAGTCAAGGCAGTGATAAAAAGACCACAGGCAAATGTTGAAAACTTTTTCTGGGTAAGAATTCAGCCTGAAGGAAGATGGGACCCTGTCAGTCAGGGTAGAGAAGTGGCATTTACTGACTGGAATGGTAATAGGGATAAATTTGAGGAGGCAGTTGAGTTTGCCTCTGTTCTTCCTGGCGAATACAATATGATTGTTGAGACATGGGACCAATCATACAAAACAGAGACAGTTCCCTTTGAAATAATAGAGAGCACAGTTACCAAAACAATTGACCTTGGAATTATCTTTCTCAAAAAAGGAGCAAATATTAAAGGAAAAATTGTTGATGCAGAAACAGGACAACCCGTGTATAAAGTAAAAGTAAGGTGTGAAGCAGTTCCATGGAAAGAAGGCACCTGGAGAGAAACAGCAAACTGGGATGATGAATGGGCTCCTTCAGATATAAAGATAAGTTCCCAAACAGGAGTTTTTAAGCTTATGAATTTACCCGAAGGCACATACAGAGTGTGGGTTGAAGACACAAGAGAGCAGGCAGCAGTAAAATATGTAACATTTGTTAAAAACGGGATAGAGGTTCCTGATACAGCAGGCGATGTTGATATAGGGACAATAAGACTTCAAAAAGGAAAAGAAATTTCAGGTCTTGTCAGGTTAAAATCAGATAAATCACCATTGCCAAACATCACTGTTGTGGCAATGCCCACAGGTGCTCAGGGTGGATTTGACTGGATTATGACACAGACAGACATAGATGGAAAATTTACTCTTAAAGGTCTTAAGCCAAACACAAGTTTCTGGACTATAATTGCATCCCCTTACAGAGAACCCGGGGACATAGAAGGGAAACCATCAATCTTTCCTGAAGAAAGAAAGAGAAATGTTGTTATTGGCTCAACAGACACAGTTATAGAACTTTCTTATCCTGATGCCACGCTTTCAGGGAAAATTTATTCACCTGTGGGGCAGGAAAACGAACTCTTCTCACCATGGGAGGAAGGAGGTATGAGGACACCAGGTGCTCTTCTTCTGGTGCAAAGAGAAGGAGAGGTTTATTCAGACCCGATGGGTGGATATAAAATTATGTCATCACCTCCGAAATTTAATGAAGCAACACAGAGGTGGGAAGCAGATTATTACTTTTCTTCTCTGATTTCCGGCACCTATATTTTAAAGGCATATTCCAAGGGTTTTACCTCAGTTGCTAAAAAAATTACAATTTCAACAGGGACAAATACAGTTGATATAGTTTTTTCAACAGGAGCGGTTCTTACAGGCACAATTATAAAGGATAATGGAGAGAAACTTACAACTTCTGAGGTGAGGGAAGTTGTTGCAGCAACGCAGGATTTAAGCCAGTTAATTTTTGGAGAACTTGAGTCAAATTCCAGCACCCTTGAAATAGAAAGTTACAGAATTGAGGGTCTTGAAATAGGCAAGACCTATTTTATTGCATTTCCAACTGAGAGTAGAGTTTTTATTGCCCCTGACCCGCAGTATATTGGTTCATCCACACAGACCTATAACATTGTTTTCAAGGATAATCCCCCTGTTTTTGTTACAAGAACAAGAAAAGTGGATAATATTCTTTATATAAATGTTATGAGCATGGAGCCACTTCGTGAATCAGATGCAGATGAGATTTTGACGCTGGATAAAGTTATCTCAGGCACAACGACCTATACAAACAGGAGTTTCTCAGAAAATGTTTTGAGTTCAGATAAAACAGAAATAAGTGCAAAATATGTGTTTCAGGGAGATGAGGATTATATTGTGTTTTCTGTTCAGGGCACTGACTTAAAGGGTAATGAAATGAGTAAGGATACCTATCAGAACACCTATCCTGATGCAACAGAATATCCATTTACCTATACTTATTACAGAAAGTGGGATATTATGAAACAGGCATCTCTCAGTCCAATGACAGGTGGCACAGTGGAACTTGGCGAGGGTGATGACAGCAATCTTTATTTTCCGCCAGGTTCTATCAGCGGGAAAGATGAGTGCAAGGTGGAGATTATAAAAACCGCAACAGAGACACTGCCATCTCCATCTTTAAAATCTTCAGTGAAAGCAGCAAAGGTTTCTGCATTGAGGAAGGTCTATGGTTATGCAGTTGGTTCTCTTGGTGCCTGGCCTGAAAATGCAAAGGGAGTTGTCTCTGACCTCTATACCATTACCCCACGTCTTATTTCAGGACCTCTTGCCAGCATTGCTTCAGGACAATCAGTTCAGTTGACTTTAAGTTATGACCCCACAAAGGTTTCTGTTTCAACAATGCTTTATGTTGCCTCATCCGTGGATACAGATGATGATGGTGTGGCAGATTCTGACTGGACAATTGTTGATACAACACCACAGATAGATACTGAAAATCACACAATAACAGTTGAAGTTACCCACTTTTCACAGTATGCTGTCTGGGAACTTTCAGCAGTGCCTTCAGGAACACAATCCTCACCTGTAATAAGTTCAATATCAC
>JAGHAG010000086.1 GCA_021161625.1 Elusimicrobiota bacterium | reverse complement strand
GGCTCCCCGTGCCCTACCATAATATAGAGGTCGCCTGTCTGAGTGCCGGAATAACTGATTGTTCCTGTTATGTTTCCTCCAGCTGTGGCAGTGCTTAGATAATCATATTTATATATAAATTTCACATAATCATTACCGATTTCCTGAACCTCAATTGCTGTTGGAACTCCTTCTAAACTCAGAAAAGTGTAGCTATGACCTGCTACTGGTTCTGTGGAATTATCAATAATCCCTGTATGGTCAAAATCTGTTACCTGGTCAAGAGTGATTGCTCCTTCATCTTTTATTGTTCCTGTAATGGCTTCTAATCTGTAAGGTATACCAAAAGCAGCAGTATAATTCAAATCTGCTCCAGAATCCCAGTAACGATATAGATTATCAGAAAAATCAAACCCATCTTTGTCAAAAAACAAAGTAATCTGATCTCCTGCCTGAACTGGAAATAAAACTGTTTTTATAAACTTTCCACTTGGTGTATCAGTGGATGAATCAAATTTTAGCCAAGTCATTACTTCATGGTATCCATCTGCAGAGAAAAAAACAGACTGATATTCGCCATTATAACCAACCTCTGAAGTAGATACTAAAATTTCCCAGTTGTAATCAGGTATATATTGAGGATTACCTGCAGAAACAACTGAAAAACAAATCGTATCTTTAAATACTTCATCACCTGTATTTGGAGGTGAATTATTCGGTGTACTCCATTTTTCATAAATCACACTCGCACCCAAGGGATTATTTGAGTTATCAGTCACAAGACCTTTTAAAAGGTAGGGTCCCTCATTTGAAGTACAGACAAAATCAATATTAGGAACATCTGTTGATAATACAACAACTGGTTCTTCCTTGCCTGAAGTTGATTCAAAAACCTGATAACTGCCTGATGGCTCATTAGGATCAGGCTGACCATTATAAGGCGATAAATCAAGCAGAGCAAAAACATAATAGGTACCATTCGAAAGCACTGTTAAAGTATATGTGCTCATTGAATTTGGAGCAATATTAACAGTTGTAGAGGAAACCATACTTCCACCAGGGTCGGCAGAATCAGTTGAAGCCAAAACCATAAAAGGGCCCCCTGTGTCCGGGTCCCAGTTTGCAATTTTGCCTGTAATGTTCCAGGCAAAAACATAACCTGAAACAATTGAAAGCAAAAAAATCCCTCTAAGAAAATTTTTCATAAAATCCTCCTCCTATTGAGAGAGTCACTTCTTCCCCTCATTTTGTAAAACCGAAAATTTTTTTCATCTATTTTTAGTTTACAATAGAAAACAATTTTTGTCAAGGGGGTAAATTTGTGACTTTCATCACCTCCTGAAATAGTGGACAGTGGGAAGAGGATAGAGGACAGTGGACAGAGGAAAGAGGAAAGTGGATAGAGGATAGTGGATAGAAATATGCTCCCCCGACTTCGTCGGGGTCGCGAAATTTGTTGAAATTTCCACTCCGATGGAAAATCGGAGCAAATTTCTATAAATTACAAGCACCAAATATCAAACAAGTTCCAAGCACCAAATTCCAAGCACCAAACAAATCCAAAATCCTAAATCCCAATAACCTAAACTGTTTGGAATTTAGAACATTGGTATTTTGCCCGGCCTTCGTAGCCGAAACTACTTCGGCGGAGTAGGCATATTGTTTGGA
Organism: Elusimicrobiota bacterium; assembly: GCA_021161625.1. Taxonomy (GTDB): domain Bacteria; phylum CG03; class CG03; order CG03; family CG03; genus JAGHAG01. The sequence continues at coordinate 8,944 of JAGHAG010000086.1, read as the reverse complement.
ATTTGTGATTTGGGATTTGTGATTTTCCCCTTGTTTGTGGTTTGTTATTTGAAATTTGGGATTTAATCCTTGTTTGGAACCACCGCCCTTTTTCAAAAGGGCGGGGCCCAGCCCATCTGGAGATGGGCTGTGGTTTGTGATTTAACATTTCTTTCCACTATCCACTTTCCTCTGAACCCTGACTTCTGACATTTGACTTCCGAACTTGACACCTTTCCCTACAATTTATATCATAATCTCTTAGGTGGGAAAAAGTGGGATATATTAAGGCAATCTATAAACTTGATGAAAAAAACAGGTTTTCACTGCCTAAAAAATTTCTTTCTCCTAAAAAATTCTTCATAACTCTTGGACTGGATGGCTGCATTTCCCTTTACCCAAAAGAAGTGTGGGATGAAATTCAGAAAAAAATCTCACCCCTGAATTATGGGAAGGAAAACAACAGGAAATTCCTGCGGCTTTTTTATGCTTATTCAAATGAACTTATCCCTGACTCCCATAATCGTCTTACAATTCCTGAATATCTCAAAAAAGAGGCAGGAATAAAAAATAAAATTCTCATAATAAAAATTGGCAACTGGTATGAAATCTGGAACCCTGAAAAGTTTAAAAAATTTGAAAAGCAAAATAAAAAGTCCTTCTCAACCTATGCTGAAAATTTGAATATTCTCTGAAATGCAGGATGGGGCGGTTTTAAAGGATGAGGTTCTTTCGCTTCTCAATATAAAAAAAGACGGTATTTATGTTGATGCAACAGCAGGTGAAGGATTTTTTGCAGAAGAAATTCTTTTAAACTTAAATGAAAGAGGTAAACTTCTGCTTGTGGATGTTGATGAAATGGCATGTATGGAATTAACTAAAAAGAAAATTTTTCAAAAACCTAATGTTTTTGTTAGAAATGCCTCTTATTTGCAAATCCCTGAAATTCTAAAAAAAGAAAATTTTGGCAAATGCAATGGAATTCTTTTTGATTTTGGTATAGGCACATACCAGTTAAAATCAAAAAGGGGATTCAGTTTTTCTGATGAAACTTGCCTTGATATGAGATATTCCACAAAAACAAAACTAACAGCAAGAGATGTGGTAAACAATTTCTCACAAGATTTGCTTATAAAAATTCTAAAAGAATTTGGAGAGGAATTTAAGGCAAAAAAAATTGTACGGGCTATTATTTCCCACAGGCATAAAAAACCAATTGAATCCGCAAAGGAACTTGCAGATATTATTTCAAGGGTAATCCCAGGGACAAAAAGGCATCCAGCAACAAAAACCTTTCAGGCATTGAGAATTTTTGTAAACAGAGAACTTGAAAACATAGAAAATGTTTTCTCATTTCTTTCTGAAATTTTAGAGCACTGCGGAAGAGCGGTTTTTCTGTCGTATCACAGTCTGGAAGATAGAATCGTAAAAAACAAATTAAAAGCGCTCTTAAAAACAGGTGAGTTTAAAAACCTTACAAAAAAACCAATTAAAGCAACAAGAACTCAGGCACTTTTAAATCCCCGTGCAAGAAGTATAAGGATAAGGGCTGTTGAAAAGATATGATTAATAGAGACATTTTGCTTAATGGTATTCTGATTGGACTTTTAATTTATCTTGTAATTGGAATTGTTGTTGTGGAAAGTGTTGAAACAATAAAAATTGGCTATCAGATTTCAGCGTTAAACAGGAAACTCCAGAAGGAAAATTTTAAACATGCTTATCTGCTTAAAAAATACTCAGACCTTACAAATTTAAAAAAAGTTGAAGAAATTGCAAAAAAACTCTCCCTGAAATTTCCAGACCCTGAGGAAATTGTTTTTGTGAGAATAGAAAATGAAAAAAGATAATACTCGTTTCACTTTTCTGGGCACTTGCTTTGTGATGCTTTTTGCACTGCTTCTGGGAAGAATTCTTTATGTTTTGGCTGTAAAAAAAGATGAGATTTTATCCCAGACAAAAACAAATCTACAGCACAAAATCAAAAAATTGCGAGGTAACATCTATACAAATGATGGAATTCTTCTTGCCACTTCAATAAGAGGTTTTGAAATTTACAAAAAGGCCGGGCAAATCCTCACAAAAAAAGACATAAAAAAACTCAAAAAAATCGGTATCTCTATTACACCAGAACTGAACAAAAAAAGAAAACTGATATACAAATTTATAAATCCTTATCAGCAGGAAAAACTAAAAAAACTTCCTGTCAAGAAAAAACTTGAAATAATACCCACGCAAAAAAGAATTTACTATCGCAAAAACATCTATGCTCCTCTTATTGGTTTTTTGAATTATGAAAAAAAAGGAGCAGCTGGAATTGAGTATTATTTTGATGATATTCTTTCTGAAATAAAAAAAGTAAAAACCCTTGAAATTGACCTTTCTGGAAATCTGCTTCTGACAAAAAATCCTGAAATTCTCTATGCAAAATGCAGCGATGTCTATCTTACGATTGAAAATCCTGTGCAGGAATTTCTGTATGAGCAGATAAAAAATACAGTTGAAAAATTTCACGGCAAAAAAGGATATGGAATTGTTATAAATGCCCGGACAGGAGAAATACCGGGATTTGTTTCTTATGAAAAAGAACAAAAGAAGTTCTATATGAAAAACCCCCTGATTGGAGATGCTTTTGAGCCAGGTTCAACATTCAAAATTGTAACAGTTTCAGCAGCACTTCAGGAAAAAATTGTAACCCCTTTTGAGAAATTCTACTGTGGGGAAGGGCAGTTTCGGTTTCCAACAATAACTGTAAGGGACCACGAACCTTATGAGTGGCTTACTGTTGCTGAGATTATCCAGCATTCCTCAAATATAGGAATTTGCAAAATTGCTGAAAAACTCGGGAAACAAAAACTCTACTTTTATGCACGGGCTTTTGGCTTTGGCAATTACACAGGAATTTCTCTTCCTGCTGAATCCCGTGGGGTCTTAAGAAGAATTAAAAACTGGAGCGAGACCTCTCTTTACTGCACTTCTTTTGGTCAGGAAGTTTCTGCAACTCCATTACAGATTGCACAGGCTTTCAGCGTAATAGCAAATAATGGGCTTTTAATAGCACCTAAAATTATAAAAAAAATTGTTGCATCAAGCGGTAGAACCCTCTATCAGTCAAAAAAATCTGTAGTAAGGAAGGTTATATCCCCTGAAACAGCAAAAACTGTAAAGGAAATGCTTTTAAATGTGACAGAAAATGGAACAGCCATTAGAGCAAAAATTAAAGGATGGAAAATCTGTGCAAAGACAGGCACTGCACAGAAATTTGACGCCTCTATTGGAAAATACTCAAATGAGAAATACTTCGCTTCTCTCGGTGGTTTTCTGCCAATGGAAAATTCCAGATTTGTAATTTTTATCGGAGTTGATGAGCCTGAAAAATTTTATTATGGCGGGCTTGTATGTGCAAAAGCATTTAAAAAAACAGCACAATTTCTAATTGATTATTATGGAATCCCTCCTGATGAAAAAGAGCCACAGATGCTTGTAAAAAAATGAGACTAAAAGAATTGCTTGAAAAATCAAAAATTGAGGTATTAAATTTCCCGGATGAGAATCCTGAAATAAAAAATCTTGCCTATAATTCAAAGAAAGTAAAACAAAATACACTTTTTTTTGCTATAAAAGGAACCCATCACGATGGGAAAAATTTTATACCTGAGGCAGTGAAAAAGGGTGCCTGCGCTGTTGTGGTTGACAAAAAACTTGACCACAAAATTCCACAGGTCATTGTGAGAGATGTTAAAGTGGCAATGGCATACATTGCTGAGGCTTTTTTTGATTTTCCATCAAAAAAGCTAACCCTTACAGGGATTACAGGAACAAATGGAAAAACAACAATTTCTTTTATGCTTGAGGAAATTTCAAAAAAAGCAGGGCATTTGCCTGCTCGCTTTGGCACAATTTCTTATAAATGGGGAATGAGAGAAATAAAATTCCCAAATACAACTGCAGAATCACTGGATATATCCAGATGCCTGTGGGAATTTGAAAAAGACGGCGGAAAAAAGGTTTTTCTGGAGGTTTCATCTCAGGGTCTTGACAGAAAATGCGCAGAAGCACTTTTTTTCAAAGCGGCTGTTTTTACGAACTTAAATCCTGAACACCTTGACTGGCATAAAACAATGGAAAACTATGCGCTTTCAAAAAGGCATCTTTTCAAACTCCTTTCAAAAAACAAAGATGGGATTGCGATTTTAAATAAAAATGACCCATGGAGTGAAAAAATTATAAAAGACATCCCTGTAAAAGTAAAAACCTATGGCACAGTAAAAAGCGCAGATTATTACGGTGAAATAAATTCAATCTCGGATTTGGGAACTCAATTTACAATAAAATTTAATGGAAATGAAATAAAAATTTCACTGAAACTCATAGGTGAATTCAATGTTTTGAATGCTCTTGCTGCTTTTTCCTGTGCCAGTGAATTTGGAATTTCCCCTGATGTAATAAAGCACGCTCTTGAAAATTTTGAAGGGGTTACAGGAAGGCTTACAAAATTTGTCTCTAAAAACGGTTTTGTTGTTTTCGTTGATTATGCTCATACACCTTTTGCTCTTGAGAATGTTTTAAAAACATTGAAAGAACTAAATCCACAGCGTCTTATTGTTGTCTTTGGCTGTGGCGGAAACAGAGACAGGGAAAAAAGGCCTCTTATGGGTAAAATTGCATCAGAATTTTCTGACTTTATCTGGGTTACAACAGACAACCCAAGAGATGAAGAACCAAAAGACATTGCCCTTGATATAGAGGTTGGCATAAGACAGAGGGAATTTGAAAATTACAGAATTGAACTTGACAGAAAAAAGGCAATTCAAAATGCCCTGACAATGGCTCAAAAAGGAGACATAATTCTTATTGCAGGAAAGGGACATGAGGATTATCAAATAATCAAAGACAAAAAAATCCACTTAAGCGATATTGAAATAGTAAAAAATTTCTTGAAAGGAGGATAACTTGCTCTACTATATTTTTTATCCTTTAAGGGATATATTTTTCGGGTTCAATGTTTTTCGGTATATTTCTTTTAGAACTATTGGTGCCATAGGAACCTCATTTCTGCTCGTTTTTTTTCTGATTCCAAAGTGGATACAATATTTTAAATCAAAAAATTTCCTGTCCGCAGTTAGAGAAGATTCCCTTAAAAATCACCACAAGAAAATTTCAATTCCAACAATGGGTGGAGTTGTTTTAATTCCCTCTATAATTTTTTCTTCTTTTTGCTGGATGAAACTAAACACCTGCTTTTTTTATATAACAACTTTTATACTGCTTCTGCTTGGAATTTGTGGATTTCTGGACGACTGGGAAAAATTGAAGCATCAAACCTCAAAAGGCATTTCTGCAAGAACAAAACTTCTGTTTCAAATTTTTACAGGTCTTGCAATTGGAATTTATCTCTGGAAATATCCTCCAAATCCAGAAGTTTCCTTAGGGCTTACTGTGCCTTTTTTCAAGGATGTTTTCATAAATCTCGGTGCTTTATATATCCTTGTTGGAATTTTAATTCTGGTTGCTTCTTCAAATGCCGTAAACCTTACAGACGGCCTTGATGGTCTTGCAATAGGAACACTTATGATTTGCTCTTTGACTTTTGCAATTCTTGCATACATTGCAGGTAATGTTAAATTTTCCTCTTATTTAGGATTCCCTTACATAAAAGATGCTGGTGAACTTACAGTGTTTTTAGGTGCAATTTTAGGTGGGGGGCTTGCATTTTTATGGTACAATGCCTATCCTGCCGAGATTTTTATGGGAGACACTGGTTCCCTTCCTTTAGGAGGAATTCTTGGAGTGATTGCAATACTTACAAAACATGAAATTCTTTTAATTGTGATAGGTGGAATTTTTGTTCTTGAAGCTCTTTCTGTGATTTTGCAGGTTTTGTATTACAAAAAAACATCCAGACGAATTTTCAAAATGGCACCCCTGCATCATCATTTTGAATTAAAAAACTGGCATGAATCAAAAGTTGTGATAAGATTCTGGATTATAGGGCTTTTCTTTATGCTTCTGGCTTTAATAACCCTTAAACTGAGATGAAAAAAGAAATTTTAAAGAACTTTTTAAGAAGAAAAAGAAAAATTCTTATCTTTGGTGGAGGAATAAGCGGCAAATCCTGTGCGAAGTTTTTTAAAGAAAAGGGACATCAGGTCTGGATTTCTGATATAAAAAAAATTCCAACCCCTTCAGGTGTTGATTTTATTGAGCAAAATCAGGTTATAAAAAAAATTTCAGGATTTGACCTTTTTGTGCTCTCCCCTGGAATTTCTCTTGAAATTCTACCTGTAAGGCAGGCAAAAAAGGCAAAAAAAATTGTGGTGGGAGAACTTGACCTTGCTTTTTCACTTATTCCTGATTCAATTGAAAAAGTTCTGATTACCGGAACAAATGGAAAATCCACAACCACTGCACTTGTTTCACACATCCTCTCAAAAAACAAAAGAAAATGTATTGCCTGCGGGAATATAGGAAATCCTATTTTTTCTTTTCTCTCACGATTAGGGGGAGATGAAATTCTTGCTGTGGAAGTTTCAAGTTATCAGCTTGAAATGCTTGCACGGGAAAACATCAGAGGGAAAGTGAGAATTTTTCTAAACTTTTCTCCTGACCATCTTTCAAGACACAAAACCCTTGAAAGATACAGAAAAATAAAAGAAAGAATTTTTGAAAATATGAAAAAAGAAGAAATTGGAATAAGCAAGCCAGAGGTAAAAGAAAAAAACATTTTCTATATTGGAAAAGACATCAGATTTTTTCAAAACAGAATAAAATTTTCAAAGAAATTCAAAAAAATCCTGAAAATAGACGATATCTTCATAGAGGAAAAAAAGTTAAATTTTATTCTTTCTGCAAATGCTGAAAATCTGGCTGCTGCCTCGGGATGTGCAGCTGCATTTGGTCTTTCATCTCAAGAAATTGCCTCTGCAATTTACTCCTTCAAGCCCCTGCCCCACCGCCTTGAACCTGTAAAAATTAAAAATTTCAGAACTTTCATAAACGATTCAAAAGCAACAAACATCTCATCAACAATTCATGCTCTTAAAAATTTAACCGGCAAAATTGTTTTGATTGTCGGCGGACTGGACAAAGGGGAGTCCTTTAAAAAACTCCTGCCTCATTTAAAAAATGTACGGCTCATTGTTGCATACGGTGATGCAAGAGAGAAAATAAAAAAAGAACTTTCCAGAAAAAATGTTGTTTCAATTCAAAATTTTGAAGATGCTCTTAAGTTTGCATGGGAAAAGTCAAAAAAAGGAGAAAAAATTGTTCTTTCACCTGCCTGTGCCTCTTTTGACCAGTTTAAAAATTTTGAAGAACGGGGAAATTTTTTTAAAAAATGGGCAGAAAAAAACACCTGAAAGAAACTCTCATTGCGGTTGCATATTTCCTCACTCTGCTCGGGCTCATTATGATATTAAATACTTCTTCTGTTTCTCATGCCTTAAAACTTAAAAATCCTTATTCAGTTTTCTTAAAACAACTTGTGTGGCTTGTCATCTCAACTGTTATATTTTTTTTGCTATGGGAACTTGATACGCAAAAGTTAAGAAAAGCCATACCCTATGCTGTTATTGTTTCTTTTTTATTACTCATTTTGCTTCTCATTCCGGGAATTACCAAGCCAGTAAAAGGAGCGAAAAGATGGTTTTTCCTTCCTGGTGGAATTTCTCTTCAGCCCGTGGAGTTTATAAAAATATTGTGGGTTCTTTATCTTGCTGATTATTTAGACAGGCACAGAAAGCAACTCTATGATTTAAAAATTCTCATAGGGCCTTTGATTTTGCTTGTGTTTTTTTCATTCTTGATTTTTTTACAGCCCGATTTTGGCAATACGGTCCTCTTTTTTTTAATTTTTTCCATTGTATTTTTCATAGGAAAAGTTCCTGTGTCAAGAATCCTTCTTCTCATTTTGTTTATAATCCCTTTTGCCTACTGGGCTGTCATGGGGACAGAATACAGAAGAGCAAGAATCCGTGCTTTTCTTTCTCCAGGAGAATATGAAAAAAAGGAAAGTTATCAACTGATGAGGTCTTTAAGTGCTATTGTTTCAGGGGGAATAATTGGGAAAGGTGCAGGAAGCGGAATTTCAAAACTTATGTATCTGCCCTGTGCACACACAGATTTTATCTTTTCTGTTATTTGCGAAGAATTTGGAATAATTGGGGCGGTTTTCATACTTTTTCTTTATTCATTTTTTGCTATAATTGGTTTGAAAATGGCTGTTGCCTGCAGGGATAATTTTTCAAAAATTGCAATTGGAGGGCTGGTTTCTGTGATTGGCATTGAAGCATTTGCGAACATAGGAGTTTCAACAGGGCTTCTGCCAACAAAGGGGCTTCCCCTTCCATTTGTAAGTTACGGTGGCTCAAATCTGCTTGCAAGTTTTATAATACTGGGACTGATGGTTTCAATCTATATTGAAAATGGTGAAAGAAGCTATCTTTAAGGAATGAAAAATGAAAAAGTAGTCAGTGAAGAGTGAATGGTGAATAGTGAAATGTAAAAAATGACAGATGCAAAAATCAGTGGTAAGGATTAAGTAGTAAGGATTAAGTTATGGAAAAGATGACCCAGCACCAACTTGGACAGATTAAAAAGGATATTCAACCAAGTTGGTGCTGGGCTATCCACTATCCTCTATCCACTTTCCACTTTCCTCTTTCCTCTGTCCTCTTCCCTCTTTTCACTGTCCACTATTTGCTATTCCCTCATTACTCATTGCTCATCCCTATTGTATCTATTCACTATTCGCTAATAAGAAATTGCGGGCGTAATTCAGTGGTAGAATGCCAGCTTCCCAAGCTGGACGTCGCCGGTTCGAATCCGGTCGCCCGCTATTAATTTTAGAGCGGGGCCAAGCTGGACATCGCCCCGATAGCTATCGGGGTCACCCGCTATACAGATGTCAGATGTCAGAAATGTAGCGGGCGAATTACTATTCGCCAAAAAAGGTGACGAGGTGACT
>JAGHAG010000124.1 GCA_021161625.1 Elusimicrobiota bacterium | reverse complement strand
CAATAAAGGCAGAAACTTGACTTGTTGAAACAAGTGAAATTAAAATTGCAACAGCAGTAATTGTCATAATTTTGAGAAAGATGAAAAAATAGGTTATAAAGTAAAAACCTGAAAGATTTGCCTTTTTCCAGATTAAAAGCAAAGTTAAAAGAAATCCCATTGCCAGAATCTCAAGAAGCACAGAAAGGCAAATGCCGATAAATCTTCCACCGATATACTCCCATCTTTTTACAGGTCGTGTCAGAGGCAGATAAATTGTTTTATTCTGAATTTCTATAAGAGAAACTTTTATTGCAAAAAAAATAGCAGTTATAAGTGAAAAAAACTGAATTGCTCCAAGTCCGATATCCTGAATAACCCTTGTCTCAACAACCTCGCTCAGTCGGGAAAAAATAAATGCAGACACAAAAACAAGCAGGACAAAAATTATTGATAGAGTAAAAGACCTGCTCCTTGCATTTTCAAGCAGAGTGTATTTTGAAACTTTAAAAATGGCTGTCATAGGACCGCCTCCATAAATTCTTTTTCAAGGTTCCCTGGTATAACTTCAAATTCTTTTTTGAGTATCCCTCCTGAAAGAATTCCTGCTCTTGTGGCAACTTTTTCCGCTTCTGCAATTATGTGGGATGTAAAAAGGATTGTTTTTCCCTTTTCATTCAGTTCTTTTATATAGTTTCGCATTTCAAGAATTCCAACAGGATCCAGCCCTGAATAGGGTTCATCCATTATTAGAAGTTCAGGGTCGTGCAAAAGAGCCTGTGTAAGAAGAAGTCGCTGCTGCATCCCCTTTGAATATTCCTTTATCTTTCTTTTTACATATCCAGATATTTTGAAGTATTCACAGAGTTCGGCTATTCTTTTTTTTCTTTTGATTTTTGAAAAACCGTTCAAAATTGCCATAAGGTCTAAGAACTCATAACCTGTAAGATATGGGAATAAATACGGATTCTCAGAAACATAGCCAATTCTTTTTAGAGAATCAGCATTAGGGGGAGAGGAGAAAATAAAAATTTCCCCTTTATCTGGAAAAATCAAATTCAACAGCAGTTTTACAGTTGTTGTCTTCCCACTTCCATTCAATCCAAGAAGACAGTAAATGTCACCTCTGTAAACGGTAAGTGAGAGTCCATTTAAAGCAACAGTTTTTAGTGTCTTGAATAGATGGTTTTTTTTATAAACTTTTTGAACATTTCTGATTTCTATTACTTTTTCATCTGCCATTTTTCAAAAACCTCTTTGAAATTTTTATACTCGTTTTCTGAGTATAGCACAAATCCTATTTTCTTTATGCTTTTTACAGGTGCCTCTTCAAGAAAACTTTCTATTGCATCAAGGGCAACTTCAACTGCCTGCTTGAAAGGATAACCAAATGCTCCTGCTGATATGACAGGAAAAGCAATTGAACTTACTCTGTTTTCCTCAGCAAGTCTCAGGGCATTTTTGTAGCAGGATGAAAGAATTTTATCCTCAGGTTTATCAACACCCCATACAGGACCAAGACAGTGGATTACGAATTTATTAGGAAGATTATAAGCCGAAGTAATCACTGCCTGACCGGGTTTTATTGGTGCAAGTTTTTTACACTCCTCATAAAGTTGAGGACCTGCTGCCCGGTGTATCGCACCTGCAACCCCTCCACCAGGTGCAAGCCATCTGTTTGCGGCATTTACAACTGTTTCAAATTCAGGTTGATGAGATATATCTCCCTTTATAAAAGAAATTTCAACCTTTTTCATATTTTTTCAATGCTTGTTGGGCAGCAGAATTTTCAGCAGCCTTTTTGTTTGGTCCTGTGCCACTTCCTGCAAGTTTTCCATTAACAAAAACCTCAACAGTAAAGGTTTTTTTATGTGGAACGCCCTCCTCTTTTACAACCCTGTATTCAGGAAGGATACCGTATTTCTTCTGGGTAATTTGCTGAAGTTTACTTTTTGCATCAATAGAATCTTCTGCTTTTTCTATTTCAAAATTTTTTTCAATAAATTGGGAAACACCTTTAAGACCGCTGTCAACAAAAATTGCACCTATGATTGCTTCAAGGGTATCTGCCAGAACCGTAGGACGCAAAGTAACATCTCCTTCAAAGGAACTTCCAACTTTGAGAAATTTGTGTAGATTTAGATTTTTTGCAATTTTTGAAAGTTGTCTTGTATTCACCAGAGATGACCTCATGCGAGTAAGCGCTCCCTCATTTGCTTTTGGAAAAAGTTCAAAAAGTTTCTTTGAAATGTAAAAATTTAGGACGCTATCACCCAGAAATTCCAGAAGTTCATTTGAGCTTCCTATATCCCCTTTCTCAAAAGCAAAAGTCTTGTGCGTAAGCGCTTTAATAAAAATTTCTTTTTTTTCTATTTTTATGGAAAGACCTTTTTCAAGTTTTTCTATGGTTGTAGTATCCTGCGGTGAAAATTTCATTTCAGATTTCAGGATTTTTCACAGCAATACAGGCATTGTGTCCACCGAAACCAAAAGAATTGGAAAGAGCAAATCTGATTTTCTTTTCTTTTGGTTTGTTCGGGACATAGTCAAGGTCACATTCAGGGTCAGGAGTTTGATAATTTATTGTCGGGGGTAGTATGGATTTTTGAATTGCAAGAATTGTTGCAATTAATTCAACTCCGCCTGCTGCACCCAAAAGATGTCCTGTCGTGGATTTTGTTGAGGAAACCGAAAGTTTGTATGCGTGTTCTCCAAAAACTTTTTTTATTGCATGGGATTCTGCTTTATCATTCAAGGGAGTTGATGTGCCGTGTGCATTTATGTAGTCAACTTCTTCTTTTGGAAAACCTCCATCTTTAATTGCAAATTCCATTGTTCGGGCAGCAATTTCTCCTGTGGGTTCAGGTGCTGTTTGATGATATGCATCATCTGTCTGTCCGATTCCAACAATTTCAGCGAGGATTTTTGCACCCCTTGCTTTTGCAAACTCGTATTCTTCAAGAATGAGAATTCCTGACCCTTCTGCCATCACAAAACCGTCTCTGTCTTTGTCAAAAGGACGGGATGCGTGTTGGGGGTCATCATTTCTTTTTGAAAGGGCTCCTATTCTGCAAAATGCTCCGTGTGAAAGAGGTGTGATTGCTGCATCAGTCCCACCTGTTACCATAACCTTTGCCTCACCGATCTGAATCAAACGTGTTGAAATTGCAATTGCGTGAGATGCAGAAGCACAGGCAGAGGAAATAGAAAAATTTGGCCCCTCAAGCCCCCATTCAATTGCGATTTCTCCTCCTGCCATATCAGGTATCATCATTGGTATCAAAAAAGGAGAAATTCTTCGGGGTCCTTTTTGAATTAAGAGGGTGTGATTTGCTTCCACTGTTCCTATCCCACCAATCCCACTTCCTATAATTGCTCCAATGTAAGGTTTAATGTCATCTGAAATTTCAAGTCCACTCATTTCAAATGCCTGCCTGCAGGCAGCAACAGCAAACTGGCAGAATCTATCCATTCGGGTTGCCTTTTTAGGGTCAATGTAGTTTTCAGGATTAAATCCTTTTACCTCACAGGCAAACTTTGTTGAAAAATTTGTTGCATCAAAGTGGGTAATTGGTCCTGCTGCACTTTTTCCTGATGTAATCCCTGCCCAGAAACTTTCAACATCAAGTCCACATGGAGATATTACACCAATTCCTGTAACAACAACTCTTTTTTTCATTATTTTTTATGATGAGAGTTTTGATTTTACATATTCAATTGCTTTTCCAACCGTGTCAAGTTTCTGAGCATCTTCATCAGCAATTTCAAGACCGAATTCATCCTCAAGAGCCATAACAAGTTCCACCTGATCAAGAGAATCTGCACCAAGGTCGTTTACAAAACTTGCATCAGGAGTAACCTTTGAAACATCAACTCTCAATCTTTCCGCAATGATTTCCTTGATTTTCTGTTCAATGTTTTCATCAGCCATAACGCCCTCCTTTTTATTTTTTTGGGTTGAATTTTACTATATTACAAGTCCGCCGTCAACCCTTATTGTCTGACCTGTAATGTATGAGGACTCATCACTGCACAAAAATGCAACCAGATTTGCAACATCCTGAGGTTCGCCCATTCTTTTTAGAGGTATGCTTTCAATAAATTTCTGTTTTGCTTCCTCAGGCATTTTGTCCGTCATTGCAGTTTTTATAAAGCCAGGGCAGACAGCATTTACCCTTATATTTTTTGAGGCAAATTCTTTTGCAAGGGTTTTTGTTAAAGCAATAAGACCACCCTTTGATGCAGAGTAGTTTGCCTGACCGATGTTTCCTATTTGTCCAACAATTGATGCCATGTTTATAATAACTCCACCTTCCCTCATCATGCTGCGTATCACGGCTTTTGTGCAGTTAAAGGCACTTTTTAAATTTATATTTAAAACCTTATCCCAGTCATCTTCACTCATTCTCAAGAAAAGAGCATCTCTTGTTATTCCTGCATTGTTTATGAGGATGTCAATTTTTTTGTGTTTGTCTAAAATTTCTTTAAATGTGGCGCTGACTTGCTGAAAGTTTGAAACATCACAAACTGCCCAGTCAGAGTTAAAACCTGAATCGCAAATCCTTTTTGCTGCATCTTTCGCCTTATCCTCTTGAATATCCACAATAACCGAAGTAACCCCGAGAGATGCAAGTTTTTGAGAAATTGCAAAACCAATTCCCTGTGCACCACCTGTAATTACTGCAATTTTTCCGTCAAGATTCATTTATTCTGCCTCCTTAAAATAAATTTCAAAATCCCCTTTATCCAACTTCTTATTTTTCACCGCTACTTATCAATGATAATGCATTTACACAATTTACATCAGGAGCAATATCTTTCACCATGCTTAAGAGAATGCTTTTTTCACTTGATTCTATAAAAAGATGGACTCCATTTTCCACCATAAATTTTACAGAATCTACCCATCTAACAGGAGCGGCAATCTGTCGGGATAGATTTTCAACAACTTCCTCAGATGTTTTTGAGGCATTTGCAGAATAATTTGAAACAACAGGCACATCAGGGTCAGAAAAATAAAATTTTTTAAGTTCCTCCTGAAATTTCTTTTCAACACCAATCATAAGAGATGAGTGAAAGGGCCCTCTTACTCTTAAAGGAATGACCCTTGCTTTAACTTTTGACTTAAATTCTTCAATTCCTTCCTTTGTTCCAGAAATAACTGTTTGTTTTGTGGAATTAAAATTGACGGCTTCAACCAGTTTCCCTGTTGATGTAATTTCTTTTGCTTTCTCTTGCACTTCTTCAGGCGGCAAACCAATCACAGCAGCCATTGAACCTTCAGGTGTAAAGGCATCCATAATCGTTCCTCTTATTTCAACAAGTTTCAAGGTGTCATGAAAACTCAAAGCCCCGCTTGCAAAAACCGCACAGAACTCGCCCAGACTGTGACCTGCGACAAATAAAGGTTTCCGAGATAAAGCATCTTTTATAGAGTTTAAAATCATAATGTTCAGAGTGAAAATTGAAAGCTGTGTGTTTACTATTTTTGAAAGTTCCTCTGGTGGTCCTTCAAACATAATCTGCTTTAAAGGTCTCCCAAGAATTTCGCATGCTTCATCAAGGGTTTGTTTTGCCTGTGGAAATTTTTCATAAATTTCTTTCCCCATTCCAACTCTTTGTATGCCCTGTCCTGGAAAAATTAGAGCAAAATTTTTTACCATTTTATTACAGCTCCTGCCCATGTAAAACCACCACCAAAGGCAACAAGAAGAACAATGTCATCCTTTTTTAAAAGTCCTTTTTCATCTGCCTGTGCAAGAGCGACAGGAACCGTTGCTGCTGAGCAGTTTCCAATTTTATCAATGTTTACAAAAACTTTTTCCATTGGCACATTTAAAAATCTTGCAAGGGCTTCAATAATTCTTATATTTGCCTGATGTGGTATGACAAGTTTTATGTCTTCGGATGAAATACCTGCTTTTTTCATGGCTCCTCTTGCAACCTCTGCCATCTTTGAAACTGCAACCTTGAAGGTTTTGTTTCCTTCCATCTTTACAAAGTGGAGACGATTCTTTACAGTTTCCTCTGTTGCAGGATTAAGGGAGCCGCCTGCTGGAATGTAAAGAAGTTCTCTGTAAGAACCGTCCGCACCGCAGGAAAAACTCAAAAAATGCTCCTCATGAGAAGCTCCCAGAATGGCGCACCCTGCACCATCACCAAAAAGAACGCAGGTGTTTCTGTCCTGCCAGTCAGTTACTGCGGAAAGTTTTTCTGAACCTATCACAAGAGCATAATTTGAAAGCCCTGTCTTTATCATTGAATAGGCAACGGAAAGAGAATAAATAAAGCCACTGCATGCAGCGGAAAGGTCAAACATCTGAACATTTTTTATTCCAAGTTTTTCGCCAACAAGACAGGCAGATGCAGGCAGTGGATAATCAGGTGTAAATGTTCCATTTATTATCAGGTCAATTTTTTCTTTTGGTATGCCACTTTTTTCAATTGCTTTTCTTGCTGCTTTTATGGCAAGGTCTGAAACAGCATCTTTCTCGTCAGCAATTCTTCTTTCTTTTATTCCGGTTCTTGTTGTTATCCATTCATCAGAAGTGTCAACCATTTTCTCAAGGTCCTGATTTGTCAAAATTTTTTCAGGGATATAATATCCTGTTGAAATAATTTTTACACCTTTCATTTTTCCTCCAGAATATCTTTGTTTTTATTTATTTCTTCAGCAATTATGTCAGAAATTTTACCATCTCCTTTTTCCGAAGATATAATTGCATTCATAATTGCAATTTCATCGGCAATTCCGTGTGTTACCATAACCGAACCTTTAAGACCGAGAAGAAAACTTGCTCCATATTCAGTGTAATCAAATTTCTTAAAAAGTTTTTTTGCAAATTTTTTAAGAAAAATTTTTGCAAAGCTTATTTTTTTCCCGGAAGATACGATATTTTTTATGGTTTTTGCAAAACCCTCTGCAAATTTAAGCAAAACATTTCCAACAAAACCATCACAGATGAGACAATCAAAATTTCCGCTAAAAACTTCATTCCCTTCCACATTGCCAATAAAATTAAGAGAACTTTTCTTAAGCGCCTCATGTGCTTTTATGATTTCTTCTGTCCCTTTTGTGGGTTCACTTCCATTTGAAAGAAGTGCCACTCTTGGATTTGAAATTCCAAGAAATTCCTTAGCACAGGCATGGGCAAAAATTCCAAATTGGAAAAGATGCTTCCAGTTGCAGGAGACATTGGCACCACCGTCCACAAGGATAAAAGGAGCAACAATTCCTTTTGCAATAATTGAAATTGCAGGTCTTAAAACTCCCGGGATTCTTTCAAGTGTCATACAGGCAGCAGCAACAACCGCGCCAGAATTTCCTGCACTTATAAAAATTGAGTTCGGGGTTTCTTTTACCTTTCTCATTGCAACCATTATGCTTGAATCTGGATATTTTTTGCAGGCAATGGCAGGCTTTTCATCCATTGCAATTTTTTGACTTGCATGGATAATTTTAAGTCGCGGATGGGAAAAATCACCAAGAATTTTCTTTATTTCACTTTCATTCCCAACCAGAAAAAGGTTTGATGAAATTTTAGAGACAGCCCGCACTGCCCCTTTTACAGGATACTCGGGAGCAAAATCCCCACCCATTGCATCAAGAAAAATTTCAGGCACTTTTTCTTATCTTTTCTTCTAATTTTTCCTGTCGGGTTTTAATGATTTTTCTGTCTTTGTAAAAACCACAGTAAGGACAGACCGTGTGAGGAGAGATTAAACTTCTGCATTGAGGACAGTGAACAAGAGTAATTTTAAGCCCGCCCATCCAGTGGGCACGTCTTCTTTTTTTCTTTGCTTTTGAAGTTTTTCTCTTTGGATTTGCCACTTTATCACTCCTTTACAAGTTTATCTATAATTTTGCTTATCATCAATTCTTCATTTGTTGGTATTACAAAAACTTTTATCTTTGAGGTGTCAGCACTGATTATACCCTTTTCACCAACAACCTGCGCATTCTTTTTTGTATCAAGTTTTATACCAAGATTTTCCATATTTTTCAAGACCTCTTCTCTTACTTGAGGAGCATTTTCCCCTATTCCCGCAGTAAAAACTATCGCATCGCATCCATTCAGTTCTCCAAGATAAGCACCAATGTATTTTTTGACCCTGAAACAGTACGCTCTGAAAGCAAGAATGGCTCTTGGATTTCCCTTGCCCTTTTCTTTTAAAATTTCTCTCATGTCGTTTGAGATGCCACTTATTCCCAGAAGACCGCTTTGTTTGTTTAAAATTGTCTCCATTTCGTGAATCTGGAGTTCTTCTTCCATCATTATGTGTAGAACAGCAGCAGGGTCAACATCTCCGCTTCTCGTTCCCATTATCAACCCTTCAAGCGGAGTGTATCCCATTGTTGTATCAATACACATGCCATCTTTTATTGCAGATATTGACGAGCCGTTACCAAGGTGACAGGTTATCACGCTTGCCTTTTTCTTTTTCAAAAGCTTTGCTGCCTCAAGATAGACATAATTGTGAGAGGTTCCGTGAAATCCATACCTTCTGATTTTGTATTTTTGAAAATATCTGTAAGGAAGACCGTAAATAAAGGCATAGTCAGGAATTGTCTGATGAAAAGAGGTGTCAAAAACGCAGATGTTTGGAATTTCAGGCAGGATGTCTTCAATCGCCTCAACTCCCTGAAAATTGTAGGGGTTGTGCAGAGGGGCAAGTTCAAAGGTGACATCTTTAAGATAGGTTTTCACCTCTTTTGTTACAATTACTGCATCCGAATATTTCCCACCGTGGACAAATCTGTGTCCTACTGCTTTTATGTTGGACGCATTTTTGATTATTCCCTTTTCTTTATGCAATAAGAAATTCAAAATCAATTGAATTGCTTTTTTGTGGGAAAGAACTTCTGCAACTTTGTGGATTTTTTGATTTTCAGTTTTGTGCTTTATTCCTGCTTCACGGGAGCCAATTTTTTCAACAATTCCCTTTGCAATGCAGGTTTCTGTGTTTGAAATAAAAACTTTATACTTTACAGAGGAAGAGCCACAGTTTAAAATTAAATTATATCTTTCAGGCATTTGTAATTTTTAAAACTGGATACCTTTTTTTCTTCCATAAAAAAATTTCACTTTTCTTGAAAAAGAAATTTAT
>JAGHAG010000024.1 GCA_021161625.1 Elusimicrobiota bacterium | reverse complement strand
AGCACCAAACAAATTCAAAATCCTAAATCCCAATAACCTAAACTGTTTGGAATTTAGAACATTGGTATTTTGATATTGTTTGGAACCACCGCCCTTTTTCAAAAGGGCGGGGCCCAGCCCATCTGGAGATGGGCTGTGGTTTGTGATTTAACATTTCTTTCTTTCCTCTATCCTCTTTCCTCTGTCCACTTTTTTTCTTGTCACTTTATTTTCTTGTCTCTATATCACTTTACTTATCCCATCAGAAGAGGTGGCTATTTTATGTATCCTACAGGAAAAAGATAAATAGGAATTTCTGTTTTTACTCCAATTAAACTTTTTAGTTTTTCGTCGGAAAATGCACCAACAGCAACGGTCCCAATTCCAAGCGCTGTTGCCTGAAGGTAAATATTCTGCCCAGCATGTCCCAAATCCATATATGTATATCTTTCTCCTCTTTTTCCATAATGTTCTTGTATTTTGCTTTCAATTGCTGTAAAAGCAATTGTTGCAGGTGCTTTTTTCAACATATCCTGTCCCCAGCAGGCTGATGAAAGGGCTTCTCTTAAATCACCTTCTTCCAAAAGATTGAGTTTATGCTTTTCCCAGTTGTATCTGTATAGACCAGGCGGAATTCCTTTTACATTGCCTGCAATAAGATAAATGTTTACAGGATATCTTGCACCTGCTGATGGAAATGTTCTTGAGGCAGAGGTTACAGCATCAACATCTCTTCTTCCCCCTGCTGCCCAGAGAAGCTGGGAAATGTCTTTTAATGAAAGGGGACGGGGCGAATAATTCCTTACAGACCTTCTTTTTGAAATTGCTTCTTCAACAGAAACTTTTCCTTTATAGGATGGTTTTGGCAAAAGGACATCGCCCTCTGCAATTCCTGTCATAGGGACAAACCTCACAGGGATGGAATCTTTTACAACAATTTTTCCCTTTCTCTTCTCAACAACTTTCAGCATCTGGAAATCTTCTCCAACAGGAATAACAAGACGCCCGCCTTCTTTTAACTGTTCTATGAGAGGTTGGGGAATTTCAGGGGGCGCACAGGTTACTATAATTCCGTCAAAAGGTGCATACTCCTCCCAGCCCAGAAAACCGTCTCCAATTTTAAAATGAACATTTTTATAACCAAGTTTTTTCAGGGTCGCTTGGGCTTCTTTTGAAAGAGAGGGAATTATTTCTATTGTGTAAACTTCCCTTACAATTTCAGCAAGAACCGCTGCCTGATAACCTGAACCTGTCCCTATTTCAAGAACACGGTCGCTTTCATCAGGGTCAAGAAGTTCTGTCATAAGAGCAACTATGTATGGTTGAGAAATTGTCTGCCCCTCTCCTATTGGAAGGGGAAAATCACCATAGGCAGAATTTCTGACATTTTCAGGGACAAAAAGGTGGCGGGGAACACTTCTCATTGCTCTGAGAACTTTTTCGTTTGTAATCCCCCTTGCCTGTATCTGATATCTCACCATTTCTTCTCTCATTTTTGTAAAATCCTCCGCTTTTAAATTATAAAAAATACCTGTCAAAACAGTAAACACAAAAACCACAGAAATAGGATTAAGAATTAATCTGTAAGTCGCAAGTGGTAAGTAGTAAGTGGTAAGTAGTAAGTGGTGTGTCATCTTTAATTTGTCATTCCCTCCATTACTCATTACTTCTTCAAAACCAGAACCATCCCTGTTTCTTATTTTCTATAAACCTGCGATGGGTCAAATTCTCTTTTTAAAATTGTATTCCATCCATCTTTTTCAAGTCTTCTGAAAAAACAACTTCTGTATCCTTTGTGGCAGGCAGGTCCTTTTGGCTTTACTTTCACAACCAGTGCATCTCCGTCGCAATCAAGAAGAATTTCTTTGACTTCCATAAAATTTCCTGACTCTTCTCCTTTTGTCCAGAGTTTCCTTCTACTTCTTGAATAAAAGGTTGCTTTGCCTTTTTCAATGGTTTTTAAAAATGCCTCTTTGTTCATATAGGCAAGCATCAAAACATCTCCTCTTTCTTCATCAACAAGAACAGCAGGCAAAAGCCCCTTTTCATCAAATTTCAAATCATTCAGAATTTCCATATTTTTCAATCGCCTCCTTTAAATTTATTCTCTTTTCATAAATTGCCTTTCCAATCACAATACCTTTTACACCTGTTCGGAAAAGATTTTCAATATCCCTTAATGATGAAACACCCCCTGAGGCAATTATGGACATACCTGCGCTTGAAACAATATCCCTGTAAAAATCAGCATCAACACCAGCAAGGGTGCCGTCTTTTGAAATCTGCGTTATGATTGCCTCATTTATGCCATACTCTCCCATTTCTTTCAAAAAATCCTTTATCTTAAAATCAGAATTTTCCTGCCATCCTTTTATGCAAATAGTTGCGCCTTTTACATCTGCGCCAGCAATTATTTTTTGATAAAATACTTTAATAATTCTTTCAAATTCCTTTTTATCTAAGAAAAAAAGTGTTGTAAGAATTACTGCGTCAATCCCTGTATCAAAATACTTTTTTGCAATTTTAAAACTTCTAATTCCACCCCCGACTTCCAGAAAAGCATTTATTTTTTTTCTTATATCGTAAATCTTTTTCAGGTTTTCGCTGTCCTCTTCACCAAATGCTCCGTTTAAATTTACAATGTGAATTCTTTTTGCACCAAGTTCGCAAAAATCCATTGCAATCCTTACAGGGTCATCAGAGTAAGTTGTCTGTTTTTCTTTAAGACCGCGAAAAAGCCGAACGACTTTTCCATCACGTAAATCTATTGCAGGAATTATTTTCATGATTTATTTTAGCAAATTTCCCTGATTAAGAATTACTGCCTACTTACTACTTACTACTTACTACTTGCTATTCAGGGCTTCAAGCACAACATGAGGCCTGAAGGGCCAGTGTCTTAAATAAATCCCTGTTGCCTGATGAATTGCGATTGCAATTGCAGGGGAAGCGCAATTGCAGGCAATTTCACCAATGGATTTGCCAACATAGGGAGTTATGGGGTCTTTAACTTCTACAAAGTCCACTTCCATAAATTCAGGCAAATCTCTTATTCCGGGTATTGGATAGTTTGTAAAATTGTCATTAAGACATCTTCCATTTTTGTCAAATTCAAGTTTTTCATAAAAGGTGTGTCCTATGGTCTTCATAATTGCTCCATAAACCTGACCTTTTGCAAGGTCAGGATTTATTGGAATTCCACAGTCGTGAACTGCATAGTATTTGTCAACTTTTACAAAGCCTGTTCTGGTATTTACAGAAACCTGACAGAAATGTGCGGCATAGGGAATTGGCGATACTTCAGTAACATAACCACCACTTGCTGTAAGTTGCCCCACACCACTGCCACCCTGGGTTATAAAGGCAAGTTTCTTGAAGGTGAGGCGTTTTTTGGAAGTTCCAACTTTTCCACCAGGATAAATCTTCACCTGAGATGGCTTTACTTTTAAAATATCCGCTGTTGTTTTTATTATAAGTTTTTTCATATTTCTTGCTGCCTTGTATGCAGCAGAACCTGTGAAAAAGGTTCCGCTTGAGGCATAAGAACCTTTATCAAAAGGTGTGGTGTCTGTGTCTGCAGCTGTTACTGCAATTGCATCAGGTGAAATGCCAAGTTCTTCTGCTGCAATTTTCTGTGCAACAGTTTCTTCTCCTGTTCCAAGGTCAGCACCGCCTATGTAAAGCATGAAGGTGCCATCAGAAAGCATTGTGATTGTTGCTGAGGCAGAATCAAGTCCAGGAATGCCTGAACCCTGCATTGCAATTGCAAAACCTTTTCCCTGAACAATGTGCCCTTTGTTTTTATTCTTCCAGGTTCTCATAACTTTCAAACCTTTTTTCAAACATTCCTGAAGACCGCAGGATGAAAGTTTTTGTGCAAGACCTTCCCTCCCTTCTCCAAGTTGTTTTAAAATTTCAAGGCGGGTTCCTGTTTTAACCAGATTTTTGAAAAGCAAATCTTCAAAAGGAATTTTCAACTTTTGAGACAGTTGATAAAGGGTCATCATAACAGCAAAATTCGTCTGAGGAACACCATATCCCTGATAAGCACCTGAGACAATGTTGTTTGTGTAATAGGATGTGACATTATATGACATATTCGGGCAGGTAAAAAGAGGAAGGGTTTTTGAACACCCGTTCATGGGAACTGTAAGAGCATGGGGCCCGTATGCGCCGATGTCTGCCTTTGTGTTTATGGAAAGTGCCGTAATTTTTCCGTCTTTCTTTGCTGCTGCCTTTACAGTAATGTAAAGTCCAGGACGACACCTTACAATAAACTCTTCCCTGCGGGTCATTCTATAATAAACTGGCTTTCCTGAAAGATAAGCAATTGTTCCGACAAGGTCTTCCACTCCGCAGTCCTGTTTTGCACCAAATCCACCGCCAACTTTCTCTTTAATAACCCTTACTTTGTTTTCAGGAAGTCCCAAAATGGTTGAGACAATCCTTCTGACATGAAATGGCGTCTGGACGGATGTGTGGATTATGAGACGCCCGTTTTTCATATATGCATAGGCAGTGTGGGGTTCCATCGGTGTGTGCTGGATGAAAGGTGTGGAATAACTTTCTTCAACGAGCATATCCGCTTCCTTTACACCTTTTTCAATTGAACCAATCCCACCTTCAACATGACAGACAATGTTTCTCTTTGGATTTCCACCGACCTGAAGGGGGTCTATGGATGTGTCCCTATCGTGAATAATCGGGGCATCTGGTTGAGATGCTTCCTCTATTGTAAAAACTGGCTTTAAAATTTTGTATTTTACTTTGATTTTTTCTGCTGCTTTTTTTGCAAGTTCATAGGTTCTTGCAGCAACAGCGGCAACTCTATCGCCAACAAATCTCACTTTTTTGGGTATAACCTGCTGGTCATACGGAGATGGCTCAGGATAACTCTGTCCTGCCTGCGTGTAAAATGTTTTTGGAGAATTTTTGTGCGTCAGGATGAACTCCACACCATCCATTTTTTCTGCTTCGCTTGTGTCAATGTCAAGGATTTCTGCGTGAGGATAGGGGCTTTTTAACACATAAATATGGAGAGCATCCGGGGCAACATAATCCTCGGTAAAAGCATCGTCTGCACGGACAAGTTGAATTGCGTCGTTTTTCGGGGTAACTTTTCCAACAACTTTATAGTGGCGGGCATACTCCTGCTCTTTTACCTTTCTGCCTTTGAGAATTTCAAAAACATTGTAAAGTTGTTTGTATCCTGTGCATCTGCAGTAAACACCTCTTAAAGCATCCTGAATTTCCTCTTTTGTCGGGTTTTTTGTCCTGTCAAGGAGATTTTTTACTGCAAGAATCTGTGCAGGTGTGCAGTAACCACACTGAACAACTCCTGCCTCAATGAAAGCCTGCTGTATTTTGTGGAGTTTGTTTCCTTTTGAAAGACCTTCAACTGTTGTAATTTCGCAGCCATCAATCTGGGGTGCGAGGAGAAGACAGGAATTTACAATTTTGCCGTCAAGCAAAATAGAACAAAGTCCACATTTTCCCTCTTCATCGCAACCCTTTCTCACAGAATTTATTCCAAGTTCTTTTAAAATGTCCAAAACTTTTCGGTCCGGGGAAGTTTCAATCTCTACGGTTCTCTGGTTTAATTTGAATTTTATCTTCATTTTCTACCTCCGCCCAAGTTCTTCCAGAATAGAAATTATGTGGTCATAGACAATTCTTCTTTTTACTTCGGCACTCACTTTTATATCACCAACCGGTTTTATTTTACTCTGGATAAAAGCGTTTAACTTTCGAGCATCCAGAGTTTCAGGCAATTTTTCTATGAAAGCGACTTTACCTGTGAGACCGGTTATTGCAACTGAAAAATTTTTTACTTTTTTGCCCTGTTTTTCATATCCAAAAACTGTAAATACCGCAGGAAAATCGCTTGCAGCAACTTTTGTTTCCCTGAAAGTTATATTCCTCTTGTTTCTTTTAAATGAAACAGAACAGAGAATTCCCTCTTTTTTGATGAGCCAACTTTTAAGTGTTTCTCGCTGTTTTCTACCATTTGCAAAATAAGTCACTT
>JAGHAG010000141.1 GCA_021161625.1 Elusimicrobiota bacterium | reverse complement strand
TTCAAGAGTTAAAATTTCAAGGTCTCTTAAATCAATCGCATTTAAGTTTTTTAAGATTTTGTTGTATTCATTAAAAATCATCAAAAGATGTTTGTTTTTGATTCTGGTTTGTTTAATTTTTGTTCTGTCAATAAAATCAACAACTTCCCTTACAAAACCGCGATGCTTTATACAGATTTTATATTTACCAAGAGAATTTTTAATAAGTTCCAGAACATTTTTCACAATAATTTTTTCCTCTTTGCCTGAAATTATCTTAAAATCCGCAGAAAGACCTGCCTTTAAAAAATTCTCCCTTAAAATTTTTTTTGAAAAACCTGTAAAGTTATCAACAAAAATCTCGCAAAAATCCCCGTGCGTTTCTTTTACCAGGTTGAGAAAATCGTCTCTTAAATTCGGATGGCAGAATACGAGAATTTTTGATGGAGAGGTGTTCTTTATAACCTCTTGAAATTTTTCAAGCAGAAATGCAGTTTTTCCGCTTGGGGAAATCCCTTCTATTAAATAAAGTGCATCCCAGCCCACAAAATAAAATTTTTATTTATTACTTATTTTTATGACGCATTGCCTTGCGTCTTTTCTTATACTTGTGTCTTTTTACTTTTTTAAGTTTTCTGCGTCTTCCCTTCATTGAACCTCCTCAAGATAGTCAGTCCCGATAAATCGGGACTGAAACCCCCATTTTTTTATGATTTTTTACTGCTTTCATAAATTCTCATCTAATGCCTGACTATCTTAAAAAATTTATTCCACATTTTATAAAAAATCTTACCTTATCCATCGGAAATTGAAAATTTCCGATGCGATAAAATCAGATATGCCATCAAACAAATTCCTAAAAAATCTATAAAAACATCTCTCAAATTTCCATCTCTGTTTGGAATGAAACTTTGATGAATTTCATCACTTATTGCATAAACAAAAGCAAAAAAACCTGCCCAGAAAACAATTTTTCTTGCTTCTATCTCAAATGTCTTTAAAATTGTAAAAAACAACAGAAGTTCCAGCCATGCAAATTCCAAAAAATGCGCAAGTTTCCTTAAAATAAAATCCCAAGTTCCCAAACCTGTCTTGAGCCCGGGAATGGATGAAAGGTAAAAAATCATCCAGCACCAGACAAAAACTGCAATCCAGTTTAAAACAATCATTCAAAGCCGATTTTCTTCTCCTCTGAGGGTGAAATTTCTCCAAAAGTATTTTCATGCTTTTTAAGATTTTCAGCAAGAGCTGAAAAAAATCTCTTCGCATGCCCCGGTGACATAATTACCCTGCTTACAACTTTTGCAAAAGGAGCCTGTGGCTGGATTAGTGCAAAATCAAAAATAAACTCTTCTTTTGTGTGGGTTATCAGAGCAACATTTGAGTAAACACCTGCCTGTAAAGAGGGGTCTATCTCAATCTTCAGTTTTCTTTCATTAGACATAACTTTTCTTACCTCCTTTGATTTTGAATCCCATTTTGTATAAACATGACGCCCTTTCTGAAACTTCTTAAAATCAGACACTGTATTCTTTCAATTTGAGTTTTTTCAAATTTCCTAAAACTTTTCTGTCATTTACAAGAATTTTTTTTGCAATGATTTTTCCAAATTCAACGCCTGGCTGGTTAAAGGCATTTAGATTCGCAAATTCACCCCACAGAGCAGTTGCAACCTCAAGCATAAAAATAATCTGTCCAATATAAAATTCATCCACTCTGGGTAAAGAAATTTCCAGAAAAGGTCTTCCTGCTTTAAGAAGAGAAAACATTGTGCCGATTTCTTCTGCTTTCAGAAGTTTAAAGAAACTTTTTTTGCTGAATTCAAATTTGCCGATTTCAGGAATTTTTATATCATTTTCAAACTTCTGGCATGTTATAAAGGTTATAACCTTATCAAAAGGCCCTTCTGTATATAACTGCAACTGGCTGTGCTGGTCCGTAACACCCTTTGCCTTAACAGGGGTTGGACCTATAAAAATGTCTTTGCCATAGGTGTTTTTTTGCTTTCCAAGAGATTCCGCCCATAGCTGGGCAAACCAGTCAGAAAGGGTTTTTAATTTTTCCACATAGGGCATAAACACATTAATTCTTTTGCCTTTTTTATAAAGAAGGTAATGAATTGAGGCAAAAATTCCTGCAGGATTTTTGAAAAGATTTTTTTCAAAGCACACTCTGTCAAAGGAAGCAGCCCCTTCAAGAAGTTTTCTTATGTTTACCCCTGCGCAGGCAAGAGGAAAAAGTCCTACAGGGGTTAAAACACTGTATCTTCCACCAACATTCGGGGGAATTTCAAAAGATTCAACCTTTTCCTTTCTTGCAAGTTCCCGCAAAAATCCCTTTTCAGGGTCTGTTATAAAAACAAAACGCCTCTTCCAGTCACCACCAAATCTTCTCTTTGCGAGATTTAATGCATGGGCGAAAGTTGAGATTGTCTCAGAAGTTGTGCCTGATTTTGTGATTACAGAAAAACAGGTTCTTTCAAAGGGGATAAGGTCAAAAATCTCTGATATAAAATCAGGAGAGATGTTGTCCGCAACAATTACCTTAAGCCAGCCCTCTCTTTCACCGCCTGGTTTGTGATTGAAAAAAGAACCTTTTATTGCTTCAAGACCAGCACTTGTTCCAAGGGCACTTCCTCCAATTCCAAGAACAACCATACAGTCGTAATGTCCTCTCAACTGCTGGGCTTTTTTAATTATTTTCTCGCAGAGTTTCTTTTCATAAGGAAGGTCGGCAAAACCGATTATTTTTTTTGTTCTTTTTTGAGAAAGGGAAAAAAGCCCCTTTTTAAAAGTGGATGAAAACTTTTGAAGTTCTTTTTTTGAAATACCTTCTTTCCCCACAACCTTTTTCAATGCACATCCGTAATTTAAAGAAATCTTTTTTTTCACTAAATTCCCTCCTGTAAAACTTCATTCAAAGAAAATTGTATCATCCCACAAGAAAAACCGTATCTGCAAAATATGTAACAACCCCTTCAACAAGATGACCGACAAATGCCTTTCCACCCTCTGCGCCAAGACTTGCATGAAGATGAACCCGCCCTTTTTCAACGATGCCATTTGCAAGAAGTTCAACCTTTTTTTTGAATTTTTTTGCAAAATGGTCAGGTGGAATTTTTTTTGACTTCTGGTATATTGTGATAATTTCAAACTCCCTTAATGCTCCAACACATGAGACAATTGTCGCCGAGGTAATACCTCTTTTTTTTAATTCCTTTTCAAGTGTCCTTATGAGTTTTTCACCTTCTTTTACTCTAATTTTAATCTGCTTCATTTTTTTCCTCCGCGTTTATTTTATAAAAAAAAGATAAAAAAAAGAAGTCAGACAGATTATAAATTACGCGGGTCTTTACCGTAAATGACAAAATAGGATTCAAGCATTGTTGAAACCGGTGGTTTAATTGAGATTACCCTTCTTCTGAATTCTTTTTTTGTTTTAATATAAACATCAAGATAAACCTCTTTACGCCATTGTTGTCTATTTTTCAGAACCATCCCCATTTTCTCACATCTGTGAGATTATCACTGCCGTCATACTCGCTTATTACCTTTATCCTAGTCCCAGATATATCTCTTGGTGCCGTCACTGTCATTTTTCTCTGTTCTCCTGCCATACGGGTCATATTTGAATGTGGGAATGGGGACAGTTCTCATTTTTTACTTTCACTTCTTAGCAACCATTTCCATACAGGCAACACTGCTATATTTATACCTTCACGAACAATTTGTTCTTCCTGACCTTCTGTCAAAAGCATTCCCTTCTTTTGCTTCAATCTTTTACAACATTCAATTAAACCTTCAATTTCTCTATTCTCCAAAATCCTCCCCAAATCTTCGGAAGTAACTCTTCTCGCCAACACTGAATCTACGCATATATTTTAGCAGGATTTCTCTGCTGTTTATACGTGGATTCTGCAAACTTCTTCACCTCAAAAATAGTCCTTTTGTCAAAGTCATATTTTTTACTCTATGTCCGTATTTGAAGGACAATTTAAAATATCAGAACCGTCCCCATTTTCCATGACACAGTGTTCTTTGAAAGGATAAAAAATGAGATTACAAAGTGACTCTTAATTAAGTAGTAAATATTTCCACAAGGGAATGATTTTTATCCATGTGCGATTATATTTTATCTTCCTCTCCTTATTTCTTGAAATAACAATAAAACTTTTTATCCTCGGATATTTTTTAAAAAATAATTTCATCCCTGCAAATCTTTTATCATTCAAATCAAAGTCAGAATCATACTTAACCTCAATCGGTAAAGGTGACTTAAATCCTCCTGTAACAAAATCAACTTCCCTTTCACTTTCAGCAAAATATCCACATTCTATTTTTTTCCTCAATAAATGGGTAAAGACAACATTTTCCGCCTTTGCTCCTATGTCTCCTTTTCCAGTGAGAAGTGTCTTAAACCCTGTATCCAGAAAATATATTTTTTTCTGAGCATAAATCCTCTCCTTAAATGAAACAGACCATTTCTCCATTTGTTTTATTAAAAATGCTGATTCAAAATATTCAATATACTCCTTAACTGTATCGTCACTAATACCCAGTACATTTGACAATTTATTAAAACTTGTTCTTGAACCAACCTGGGAAGCAAGAATCATCAGCATATCTTTCAATACTCCAGGTTTTCTTATCTCATATAAAGTTACAAGGTCACGAGCAATTATATCTTCAAGAAGATTCTGAAGATATTCATCCGAAGGAAAAAGGACATTCTCCGGATAACCTCCTATTTGAAGATACATCTCCAGAAGTTTTTCATATTTGTATTCCTCATCAGAGCCAATTTCAACCTTTCTAAAATTAACAAACTCCTCAAAACTTAAAGGATAAACTATAGTAACAATTTGTCTGCCGGTGAGCCTTCCTCTCTGTCTTTTTATCAGAGTAGCAGTTGAACCAGAAATAATAATTTTTACATTTTCCAGGTCATAAATAGATTTTAATTCCTGCTCCCAGTTAGGACTTGCCTGAACCTCATCCAGAAAAAGGAGAAGTTTCCTCTTCCGTTCATACATAAAAAGTTTGCGAAAATTTCTCAGATGCCATGAAATCGGCTCTTTTGAAATCTGAGGATGGTCAAGGGCAAGATAAAAAATCTGTTTTGCAGGATATCCATAATCAAGCGCTTTTTTAATCATTTGCTTGAGAATTGTGGTCTTTCCTACTCGGCGAGAGCCAATAATTACTTCAATCTGTTTCCTTTTTAATATCTTCTGAAAGTTATGTGTGTATAACTCTCGCAGAATACCAATTTTAAAATCCTTTCCTTCCCACCAGGGATTAAGCGCATAATAAATCTCTTCCATCTCAACCTCTACAATAATTATACCAAAATCGAAATTTTTGTCAAATACTTTCGATTATAATCGAAAGTATTGGTTGATGATAAAAACTATCTTGGTGCCGTCACTGTCAACTTTCTCTGTTCTCCTACCATACGGGTCATATTTAAATGTGTTTGTTGTTGCATCTGGATAGGTTATCTTAACAAGTTGATTTCTATAATCATACTCAAAACTCGTTGTCTGCGCTCCTATGGTCTTTGATATCATATTACCATTATTATCATAACCAAATGAAGTCCCATTGTCAATCGAAAGTAATCTGTTATCTGCATCATAACTATATGCCTTTAACCCTGATAGGTCCGTAAGCCCTGTCCTGTTGCCTGCGACATCGTGAGTGTATTCGTGACTTATAATTACCGTGCCTGCGCTGGTTTTCTTTACTGCTTTTGATAATCTATATAATCCGTCATACTCATATTCCCATTTATCGCCATTGCTAAATGTTTTCGTCAGCATTATTTTTTATTTGATCTCTCTTTTTCAATTACCTTTATTTCATCTTTTACGAACCTATTGTTGGGATTGATAGCAAGCGCGTCTTTGCAGTTTTGCAATGCCAAATCATACTGACCAAGTTCTCTATGTATCTTTGACAGATTTATTAGCGCATACCATTCATTTTCTCGCGGATATGCCTGTTTTGCTTGTATAAACCATTTAATTGCTTTATTTAATTTTCCTCTCTTTTCTTCATAAAGTCCTTTAA
>JAGHAG010000041.1 GCA_021161625.1 Elusimicrobiota bacterium | reverse complement strand
TTTGAGGATTTTTTCTTTTTCCCTTTTGAAGATTTTTTTGAAATGCCAAGAAGAAGACCAAAAAAGCAGAAGTTCAAGCAAGAGGCAACAGGTTCAGGGGTAATAATAAGCGAGGATGGACTGGTTCTTACAAATGAGCATGTTGTAAGAAATGCAGATGAAATAAAAGTTACGGTTTACATTGGTGGAAAGGAAAAAATTTATCCTGCAAAAATTTTAGGCAAGGACTTTCAGACAGACATAGCGGTCTTAAAGATAAAAAGCAACAAAAAATTTCACTATCTTCCGCTTGGGAATTCTTCAAAAATAAAAGTTGGAGAATTTGTCTTTGCTATTGGTTCACCTTTTGGTCTTGCTCAGACCGTTACAAGTGGAATAATTTCAGCAGAAAGGCAGAATGTTCGTGTTGAAGACAGGATTTATGAAGATGTAATTCAAACAGATGCAGCAATAAATAGAGGAAATTCAGGCGGCCCCCTTATAAATTTGAAGGGCGAAATTATAGGGATAAACTCAGCAATAGTTGCACCAGCAGGCGGTTTCATAGGCGTTGGTTTTGCAATACCAATAAACAAAGCAAAGGAAATTCTGGACGACCTTATAGAAAAGGGAGAGGTTTCTCGTGGCTGGCTTGGGATTGAGATGAGGGAGATTGACGAAGTTGTAAAAAAGCAGTTTGGATTAAAGGAAAAGAGCGGAGTCCTCATAAACAGGGTTCTGGATGGGAGCCCTGCTCAGGAAGCAGGTTTGGAGAGAGGAGATGTAATTCTTGAATTTGACGGGAAAAAAATTGAGGATATGTTTCACCTGAAAAGACTTGTCCAGAAGAAAAAACCGGGTTCAAGGGTAAATCTAAAAGTTTTCAGGGACGGAAAAATTTTAAAATTTACCGTAAAGCTCGGCAGGAAGGAGGGTGAAAAAATTGTTGCTTCAGAAAAGGAATTTGAATGGGAAGGTATAAAGGTCAGAAATCTCACACAGGATGAAAAAAGAAATTCTGATGGAAGAGGCGGTGTTTTTGTTATTTCTGTTGATTATTCAAAAAAACTCGGGAATTCTGGAGTAATTGCAGGTGATATAATCTGTGCAGTAAACCGAAAGAATACTCCAGATGTTGCAACTTTCAGGAAGATTGTAAAAAAAGTGAATATAGAAGAAGGGGTTTTCTTTGACATTGTGAGAAATGGACTGCCGATGTATATAACATTTATACCGTAAATAAAAGTGAAGAAGGAAGAGTTAAAATAAATGGAAATAAATTTATTTTGCGAGTTTTCAGCGGAATAAAAATGAAACTTAATCCTTACCACTTAATCCTTAATTCTGATAAAAGTTGCTCGTGTTTCTGCCCGCAGGGACGCTCGCGTGAGATGGCTCGCTCTCGGTTCGCTGCGGACTTATTGCAAAATTCCTCGCTCACAGAGCCCTGCTTGGCAGAAACCACTCGCAGACAGAAGTTGGGAATCAGAAGTCGGATGTCGGAGGTCGGAAATGTAGCGGGCGAATTACCATTCGCCTTTTTAAGAGGACAGTGGACAGAGGATAGAGGACAGAATGAAAAATGAAAAGATAAAAAAAATCGCAGCATGGGATTGGTTTGTAAGAGCACTGTTTTTTGCTTTTTTCTTTTCAACAGCAATACTTATTGATGTAAAACACTGGAGATTGAAACTCATAGCAATGGAACTCGGGGCATTGAGTTTTTTAACCGTATTTTTAGCTTTATCTGTTATAAAAGGGAAAGTTCGGATTTTGAAAAACAAACTTGACATCTGGATTTTTGCATACTTCCTTTATGTGATTTTAAGATACCTTTTTATGCAGAATAAAGCTGTTTCCAGAATGGAGATAGAAAAGAGTTTTCTGTGTCTTGGATTGTATATTGGAGTTAGCCAGATTTTGTTAAAGCAAAATATCAAGTTTATTTTAAAAATCTTTTCATTTTCAGCAATTCTAATAGCAATATATGGATTGTGGCAGAATTTTGGAACACCTTTTTTTTGTTTTCGGGTTCCAAAAATTTCTCCACCTTTTGCCACCTTTGGAAACAGGAATTTTTTTGCAGCGTATCTGGTTCTGACCTTTCCCCTGTTAGGGCTTTTAATAACAGAGAAAAATTTTTTTGTGAGAATATCAGGAATTCTTGGCTTTTTTGTTTATTTGCTTGATTTTTACTATATCAAAAGCCGAGCAGGGATTCTTTCTGGAACTTTAGAAATTTTGCTTTTTTCAGTGTTTTTTTTAAAACAAAAACTCCCGCCATTTAAATTTAAAAAAATCGTGATAACAGTTGGAATTATAAGTATTCTTGCAGGTTCAGTTTTAATTTATGCGAAAAAGGACTTCTGGTTAAGGGACATAAACAGAATATACATCTGGGCAGACACAATAAAAATGGGAGTGAGAAATCCATTCGGGGTTGGTCCTGGTGGCTTTACTTCAAACTTTCCGAAATACGCCTCGCAGAAGTTGAAAAAAATTTATCCCCCTTCAAAATACATTGTCAATTTTGCTCACAACGAATATCTTGAAATTTTTTCAGAACTCGGCTTTTTGGGGATTTTTCTTTTTCTTGCAATAATTTTCACTTTTTTTAAAAATTGTAAGGATGTCTATCTCATTGTTCCAAGTGCAGGAATTTTGTTTTCAAATCTCTTTTCTGTAAATATGAGATTTATCGTTTATGCAGGATTTCTGTATTTTTATTTTGCAGTTTTTAGAACCCAGAATTCTCAAAGGAAAACAATTTATTTAGGGACAATTCCCCGAATTTTTATTTCTCTTTTTACAGCAGGACTCCTTTATTATTTTATCCCAAAAATTTTTGAGCCAATAAAGGCAATTGAGACAATTTCAAAAGAAAAGAGTTTTTACGAAAAGGTAGATGATGAAAAAATAAAAAAACTTATGGAAAAAGCAAAGAAAAATCCTGACCACAAAACTTTTAACGAACTTGGATGGCTCTTTGCAAAAAGAAAAAACTACTCTCGTGCAGTAAATTATTTTTTAAAAGCAGCTCAAATAAAGCCGCAGGCAGGCACATGGAACAATATCGGAAACATTTTTTTTGAAACAGGACAGAGGCAAAAGGCAATTGAGGCATACAGAAAAGCCATTGAGATAAATCCCAATCTTGTTGACGCCCATTTTAACATGGGCTACACTTACTTTTATATGGGGAAACTTCCTCAGGCAGCAAAGTGTTTTGAAGAGGTGCTGAAAAGAGACCCTAGTAATGTAAAAGCAAAAGTGATGCTTGAAAAAATGAAAGAATAATGGAAACTGCAGTTGTTTTTATTCTTTCCTACCTTCTCGGTGCCATAAACACTGCTGACATTTTAGGAAGAATAAAGAAAATAGACATCACAAAGATGGGTACAGGAAATGCAGGTGCAAAAAATGTTGCAAGGGTTCTCGGCACAAAATGGGGTTATTTTGTCGGCGTTGTTGATTTTCTGAAAGGAGCGATTGTTTCTTTTTTTGCAAGGAAAAATCCTTTTTTTCTAATTTTTGCCTGCATTGGAGTTCTTGCAGGACACAACTGGTCAATTTTTATGAAGTTTAAAGGTGGAAGCGGTCTTGCAATTGCTTCAGGGATTTGTTTTGCACTTATGCCAGTTGCAACATTCTTTGCATATTTTGTGGGTCTTGTGGTTGGTTTGTTTGCGGCGAAGTTTCTCCCACTCGGAAAATTTGCCCCGTATGATGTGAGTGCAATTTCTGGCTGGCTTCTTCTTTTGGGAATTGCTTTTTTCAACAGCAATTACTTTCCAGCACTGTTTGCTTTAGGATTTCCTGTGCTTTTTAAAAGAATCATCTTTTTATCCTCAAAAAATAATAAAATGACAAAGTAATATAGAGATATGGTGACAAGAAAATAAAGTGACAAGGTGATAAAGTGATATGGAGACAAGAAAGTAAGGTGACAGGGTGACTAAAGAAATTAAAAGTTAAAAGTTAAAAGTTAAAAATGGAAAATGAAGCGAAATTGGGAGTTTGGAAGAAAATATAGTAAAATTAACCTGGATTATTCACACCGCACTTTTTCAGAAAAGTGCGGGTTAGTGTGAATAATCCACCCTTCGGGCAGCCCATTTTATAGAGAAAAAAGGAGCATTAGAAATATGAAGCAAAAAAAATTTAAAGATTTGGCGAGGAATAGGATGGCACAGGGAAAAATGGGCTGGGTTAACCCAGCCCTTTCTAAAGAAAGGGCTGTCCCCGATATTTATCGGAGATGCATGAATAATGCAGGTTAACACATGAATTTAAGTGAAAAAATTTATCTTGCAAACTGCATATTGCCAGAAGATGTTTTTTTTCTTTTAAAAAAGGCAAAAGCAAGAGAAAAGAATAAAAAAGCAAAAAAATTTTTTTCACTTCTTTTTGAAAACATAAAAATTGCAGGACAAAAGAAAGTTCCTATCTGTCAGGATACAGGGCTGTGCGTTTTTTATGTCCCGCCTGATACAAATGAAAAGTTTCTTTTAAATAGCACAAAAGTTGCCTATAAAAATTTGAGAAATTCCCAGAAAATTTCTATTTTTAAAAACAGGTCTGTCATAAGTCCTGTAATTTACAGATTAAGAGGATTGAAAAAAATAAAGTTTTTAATAAGAGGTGGCGGGGCAATGAACTCATCCTGCTTTATTTCAGGAAACCCTGCATGGGGAAAAAAGCAGATCGTGGAGATTATTTGTCAGGAAGTCATAAAAAGAGCGCCATTTACCTGTCCACCTGTTTTTGTTGGAGTGGGTATTGGAGGAACACCATCACAGGCAATGTTTTTGAGCGAATTTGCTTTGCTTTGTGATTTAAGAAAAAAAATGACACAGATGGAGAACGAAATTTTTGAAAAAATTAACAAAAGCGGCATTGGTGCTGGAGCATGGGGTGGGAAAAATACCGTACTTTCAGTTAAAATAAAGCAATCCCCTTTGCATATTGCAACTCTTCCAATTGGAATTACAATTTCCTGCTGGTGCTTAAGAAAGGGGCAATACGGTGGATGAATTAACACAGTTAAAAGAGGAAAAAAAACGGCTGGAAAAGATACTGGATTTCGGGCACAAGATTTCAACCCAGATTCTGGATCTGGATGAACTTTTGAAACTTTTAATGCAGGAGGTCAGAGAAATTTTAAATGCTGACAGGTGCACGGTTTTTATAAGGGATTTTGAAAAAGATATTCTGTGGAGCAGAATTGCAGATGGACTTGCGGATAAAAAAATCACACTCCCTGTCGGCAAGGGCATTGTTGGGGCTGTTGCAAAAGAGGGGAAAATTTTAAATATAAAAGACGCTTATGCAGATGAAAGATTTAACAGAGAAACAGATAAAAAAACCGGTTATTGCACAAAAACAATTCTCTCCTGCCCTTTAAAAAACAAAGACGGCGAGGTCATTGGCGTTTTTCAGGTCTTAAACAAAAAGAATGGGGTATTTGATGAAGAGGATGAAAAAATTTTGACCCTTCTTGCAAGGCAGGCTGCAGATGCCATTGAAAATGCCTTTTTATATGAAGAGCAGAGAAAGATGTTTGAAAGCTTTATTGAAACCCTGTCAGTTGCCCTTGACAGAAGGGATACAATAACCGCAGGTCATTCCAAAAGGGTAACTTATTTTTCCATAAAACTCGGTGAAAAACTCAATTTGTCCAAAAAAGAGTTAGAACTTTTAAAGTATGCTTCCTGGATGCATGACCTTGGAAAAATCGGTGTCAGAGAAGCAATTCTTACAAAAAACGGCAGACTTACAGATGAAGAATACGAAGCGATAAAAAAACATGCGGTTTTTACAAAAGAAATTCTTGAAAAAATTTATTTCAAAAAAGAATTTCGTGAAATTCCTCTGATTGCATCTTCCCACCACGAAAATTATGATGGGACAGGATATCCTTTAAAAATATCAGGAACGCAGATTCCGTTTCTTGCAAGAATTATTGCAATTTGCGATGTTTTTGACGCAATAACCTCGCACAGACATTATAGAAAACCGATGCCAATTTTAAAAGTCCTTTCAATTTTCAAAGAAGAAAAAGGCAAAAAATTTGACGCCACCTGTGTGGATGCTTTTTTTAAAATATCGCTTTATGATATAATTACAGGAATTAATTTAGATAAAGTTCAAAATTTTGTTATTCTGGAAGATGATAAGAAGGTGCTTGCGCAATACACCCTTGAGGATTTGTGGAGATTTTTAAAGGGAGATTTTCCAACCCCTTCTCAAAAGGAAGTTGTTAATGTTTTTCTGAAGTATTATGGAAAATAAGTTAAAACCCAGCACTTACACTCCTGGTTTTGAGGAAGAAATCTACAAGTTCTGGATTGAGAAAAAGTTTTTTGCAAGGAAAATAGACAAAAGGAAACCTTTTGTAATTGTCATCCCCCCTCCAAACATCACCGGCTCTCTTCATATGGGGCATGCCCTTAACAATGTCCTTCAGGACATATTCATAAGATACAATTTGCTTAATGGAAAAAATGCTAGATGGATTCCCGGAACAGACCACGGTGGAATTGCAACACAGACAGTTGTTGAAAAGGAAC
>JAGHAG010000111.1 GCA_021161625.1 Elusimicrobiota bacterium | reverse complement strand
TTGGGATTGGTGTCTTTTTGTAAACGGACCTGTCATTGGTTCAGAGGATGTGATTTAGATTTACCCCCATTGTAAAAGAGAGGTTGCCCCATCACAATGACCCCTAATGCCTCATTGAATTTTCTAAGTGAAATAACAAACGATGCCTCAACATAAATTCTAAGCAAAAACTCTACCATTTGCAAGCCCGGTATTTATAGCATATAATTCCACTTGATGCTTTTTCCTTTTGCTGGCAAGTTTGTTTAATTTGTCTTTAATTTTATCATTTTTTTTATCCATCTCTTCATCTGTTCGCGATCATTATAAACAAATACACGCTTAACTTGACAGAAATTTAGCATTTTTATAAAATTGGTTAAACGATTAAATAGAGGGAAAATTGAAAAAAATTAAAGAAAATTCAGTTAAATACCCTCGGGTAAAACGTTTTAATACGACGGAGATAGGAAAGTTTACAAACAGGCAACACAGAGAATATTTCTTGCAGGATAAAGGAAAAATACTTTCAATTAACCCTCTGGTTAAACGTTTAACTTGGGGATTTGCTTGGAAATTTAGATGGAAAATTAAGAGCTGATGTTGTTCAGTTTTAGATTTAATTTACTCTTGTTCTGTTTGGCTTTAAAATAAAATTTTTTTAAAGGGGGAAAAAATGAATAACAGGCAAATTTCAAATGGAAAAGGAAAAAATGGGACTTTTGTAACTATCAAAGATATTGCCAACTATGTGGGTGTTTCAACTGCCACAGTTTCCATGGTGCTTTCAGGAAGCCCAAAAATTTCTGATGAAACAAGTCAGAAGGTTCTTGAGGCAATAAAGATTTTTAACTACCGTCCCTCAATAGCAGCAAGAAGCCTTGTTTTGAATCGCACAGGGGTTATAAGTCTTGTTGTTCCCCAGATTGAAAATGTGTTTATGCAGCCGTTTTTTTCAATTGCTCTAAACGGTGTTTATGACGCCTGCGTTGAAAATGGATTTCGCCTTCAGATTGAGGTGGCTTCTTTTCAGTTCATGAAAAGAAAAAGATATCTTCGGCTTTTTAGGGAAAGAGCAATAGATGGAATGATTTATATTGGTTCAACTGCCTCGGATACATATCTAAAGGAGCTGGAAAAAGAAGAATTCCCGTTTATTTTTGCAGGAAGTTATCTTAAAAAGAGTTCGCTCCCTTTTGTGATAGGCGATAATATAAAGGGTGGAAGAATTGCCACAGCACATCTCATAAAACTTGGCAGAAAAAGAATTGCCCACATTATAGGTAATTTTTCTGTGCCAAGTGCTGTGGATAGATTTGAGGGGTATAAATCTGAATTGGAAAAACATGGATTAAATTTTGACCCCCATCTTGTAAGCATTGGTAATTTTTCCCATGAAGGTGGCTATGAGGCAATGAAGAAAATTCTCAAATTTAAACCTGATGCAGTTTTTGTTGGAAATGACATAATGGCAGAAGGTGCGCTGGAAGCAATAAAAGAGGCAGGTTTAAAAATCCCCGAGGATATTTCTGTTTGTGGAATGGATGACCTTCCTCTTGCAAGAAAAACCCGACCAGCACTCACCACTGTTCGTTACGATATATATAAAATTGCCTACAGGGCAATGCAGAATCTTCTGAATAAAATCCGTGGAAAAGAAATTAAATCCGAAGTTTTATCTGTAAAACTTGTGATAAGAGATTCTTGCGGTGCAAAGAAAAAGGGAATTTTTACACGGAGTTCTCATGCATAAAAAGGTGCTGAATTCTTCTCAGGTTAAACGTTTAACCAGGCAGAGATTACTTGATTTTTTTATGAATACAGTGTTTGCAAATACAAGGTTGAATTTTCCACAGGTTAAACGTTTAACCAATTGTGGATTGTCTGATATTTTTATAAATATAGGCTTTAATTTCTTTAATTTTTTCCAAGTTAAACGTTTAACCTGGCAGGGGTTAACAGGGTTAATCTGGAAGAACATTTTTATTTTTCCATTTTTGTTTATTGCAATAAATGCAGGTGCAAATCCGCTTTATTATGTAAATCACTGGCATCTTCATCAACCAATATACTGGCCAAATGAATCCCGTGCAGGAATAAACAGATGGGAACTTGCTAAAGAATCCATTGATAATAAATTCAATTTTCCATACTCCGGGCATCCTGACAACGACCTTGAGGCAATTTTTGGAAAAGATGACAGGGTTGCTGCCTATCAATACAGGGTAAGAGATGCACTTGGAACAATTTCAGATTATCCTCATGCAGGTTTTACACTTTCATATACAGGTTCTCTTGGTCTGAATATAAAATCCCTTGGTGAGGCAGGCGCCCTTGGCTATGGTTCAAACTGGAATTCCTATAATCAGGAGGCAAGGGGATGGCTCACCTCAGACGGTAACCGTCGTCTTGATATTGTTGTTTTTGGGTTTCACCATCCCATGTTTCCATTTCTACCAGAAGAAGTTGCAAGAAAGGAAATACAACTATATAAAGCAATTTATACAGATATATGGGGAACATTTGATACAAAGGGAATGTTCCCTTCTGAAATTGGATTTTCCGAGAGGATGATTCCATATCTTGTTGATGAGGGGATAGAATGGGTTTATGTTGCAAATTCTCACATTTCACGAACAATTCCTGAATGGAGTGAGGTTGCAGTTGCTGGAACTGACTATGCAACCGAACCACCAAATAAAGCAGACCAGACCTATGACCCTGCTCCTGGAAATTATCACTGGAGAAAGGCAAATATT
This sequence comes from Elusimicrobiota bacterium, assembly GCA_021161625.1. Lineage (GTDB taxonomy): Bacteria > CG03 > CG03 > CG03 > CG03 > JAGHAG01. Next base: position 7,639 of record JAGHAG010000111.1, on the reverse strand, counting down.
GATGGAAGAAAAACCTGCAATGAATTAACTTATGCATATCGTCCGCATTATGCACGCTACATTGACCCTGAAACAGGCTCAGAGTCAAAGGTTATTGTTGTCCCAGCAGCAGATTACGAGGGATATGTTGATGGGTATCAAACATTTCCTGTTGATTTATTTGACGAAATTGCTTATTACGGAGACCCAGCCCAGCCACCTCTTGTAATTCTTGCTCACGACGGAGACAATGCATGGGGCGGGGGTTATGATTCATACATGACAAACACTCCTCAGAAAGCAGATGGTGCAGCAGCCAAGGGATATACTGTTTCGCAGGTTCAGGATTATCTTGATGCATTTCCACCTGACCCGAATGACATTGTGCATGTTGAAGATGGACCATGGGTTAATGCTGATGGAGATTTTGGCTCTCCCACATTTTCTAACTGGAACTGGCCATGGATTGACTCATCGGGTTTGCCTGACAATGCTCCCACATTTGACCCCACTTCATGGGATGACAATTCTCAATACTGGGGGATTCTCATTGCTCTTACAAACAGGGTTTTAACTGCTGAAAGTTTATCAGGGACACCTGATATAAACAAAATTCTATATCCTCAAAATGGAGCAAATAGCGTTGAATACGCATGGCACTATCTTCTTGGATGGCTTGATTCAGGACACATTTATTATGGCACATCCTCGGATTTTTCATGGCTTCCTGTTGTTGCAGGAAATAAAGCAGCAGATTATGCAGATAGTGTCATTGGTTCAGGAGAAATCACAACTCCTGAAACAGTCAAGCCCACAATCTGGATTCCGCAGAGATTTCCATACAATCCTGGTGAACTCAACTTCGGTTGTGCCTATGGTTATAAAACATGGACATATTCTCCTGATTTTTATGTATATACTTTTGTTTATGATGCTTCGGGCTTAACCTCTGTAAAACTAAAATACAGAACTGCAACAGGTTCAAATCAAACACCTGTTTATCCTGACAATTATCTTTATTCAGGGGGGTCTGCTGTAAATGGATGGCAGGAAATTGAAATGTCTTCAGGCGACTGGGAGTTTAAGCTGTTCCTTGATGGCACGGATGTGACAGATACAAATCCTGATGTAAGACCAAAATACCTTCCAAAAAGATACTGGGCGAAAATCTCAGGAATTTCAAACAAACTTGTTGATTATTATGTTGAAGCAACTGATAAAAATGGAAATGTTGCAAAAAGTCCAATTCAGCATGTGTGGGTTGGTTCAGGTTCAGGTGCTTCTGCTGGAGATGGCTCAGGAATCTGGAATCCTGAAAATCCGACAAAAAATGACATAATCACAATCCGCTCAGATAAAGACGGGCATCTGCACTGGGGAGTGAATAACTGGAATTTACCTGCAAGTGTTTACTGGCCTGAAGGTACATTTGAGTGGGGCGATGGAAAAGCAGTTGAAACACCACTGGTTGCTGCTTCAACTTATTACTATATTGAAATAGGTCCTTTTAACAGTTCAACACAGACAGTTTCAGAGGTGGATTTTGTTTTTCATTATTCAGATGACACATGGTCATCCCCTGACCAGAAAATTATAATTTCAACGCCTTCTGAAATTCCATCCTGTTTGATAACAGCACCACAAAATGGAGAGGTTATCTCAGGCACTTACACAATTTCAGCACAGGCAGAAGATGATGTTGGTGTTGAAAAAGTGCTTTTTTATATAGATGATGTCTGTGTTTCAACTGACACTTTAGCCCCTTATTCCTATAACTGGGATACAACTTCTTCCTCTGAAGGTTATCACACAATTTTTGCAGTTGCATTTGACAGTGTCTCAAATTATGGTGAATCTCCCTCTGTAAAAGCAAAGGTCAATAACATAAACGATACCCCTGAGATAACTGTTTTAACCCCTATCTCCGGAGGAGTTGTATCAGGCACCTGCGAACTTAAATGGTATGCAACAGATGAAGATGGAGATTTGCTGAAAATAAAAATAGAAATAAGTTCAGATACAGGAAACAATTTCTTGCTTCTTGTTTCAAGTGCGGACAATTCAGGAAAGTATCTCTTTGACTCAACAGGATTTGAAAATGGAAGCAGTTATATTTTTAAACTCACTGCTTATGATGGTGTTAATTCAAGTTCTGTTTTGAGTGGAATTTTTTCAATTTCAAATCCCACCTCAACAATCCCTTCAATATCAATAATCTCTCCGCAGGATGGAGAAACTGTCTCTGGAGAAGTTCAGATTTCAGCACAGGTTTTTGATTCTGTGGGAATTTCATCAGTCACATTTTACATTGATGGGGTTTTTGTTTCTTCTTTTACAGCATCACCATTTACCTATGTCTGGAACACATCCTCAATTTCAGATGGTACGCTTCACAAAATAAAAGTTTCTGCAACAAATACAGACGGCTTCTCTAATTTTAAGGAAATACAGGTTACAGTTAACAATACCTCACCAAATTCTGCACCAACTATTTCCCTTTCCCATCCTCAGGGCGGTGAAATTTTAAATGGCACAGTTGAAATTTGCTATTGTGCAGAAGATATTGATGGTGATGAACTATATATTACCATAAAAATTTCAACGGATAATACAAACTGGCAGGATTTAATTTCAAATTCTCTTAACATGGGATATTATTTCTGGGATACCACTGAGGTTTCTGACGGGGCTTATTATTTAAAGGTTATTGCGAGTGATGGTTCGCTTTCAGCAGAGGCAAAGTCAGATAAATTTTCAGTATCAAATTCAACCACAACACTTTCAGGAGACATAAACAGAGATGGGATTGTGGATGGAGAGGATTTGATGCTTTTTGGTTATTCCTATGGAAGCACCCAGAGTTCTTCAAGATGGAACAGCAGGGCGGATTTAAATTCTGATGGCAAGATTGATTCTCTTGATTTACAGATTTTAAAGGCAAATTATGGAAAGAAGAATTAAATGACAAGAAAACAAAGTGATATGGAGACAAGGAAAGCAGAAGGGGGAAGTATGAATAAAAAAGTTTTATTTTTGTTTTTTGTTTTCTGTTTTAAAGTTTATGGTGCCTCAATCACATTTTCATCACAGAGCCCTAAAACAATTCTTATAGACACAGGCACCTCTGTTACGGTAAATGCAACAGTAAGTACGGTAACAGGGGAGGAAGCATATCTTGTTTATACAACAGATGACTGGGCAGGAAAAAACTATGTTTATGCAACATGGAATTATCCTGATGTTTCATTTGAAATTCCAGCACAGAGTGCAGGCACCTATGTTGAGTATTACCTTACAATTCTGGATGCAAAGTATGAAAATAATGGCACAGAGATTGCATGGGATTCAAATGGCGGGGCAAATTATGGATACTGTGTTCCTGATGGAAAAACGATTATTTTAAAATATAAAAACGAAACAGCGACAACCGTTCAACTTGAGGGAACTTTTTCTCTTACAAAAATTTCTGATGGAGTTTTTGAGGGGACATACGATTCAGGTGATGCTGGATGGAGCACAACAAATGGTTATCTTTTTAAAAATGATGGTTCAGGAAACTGGACAATAACACTCACCCTGAATTATCATCTGCCTGTTACTTATGAATATAAATTCTATGTTGATTCTCAGTGGCTCAATGACCCGAGAAACCTTGATGACAAAGTTGGCACAGAGGGAAACAATCAATTTACAATAAATACCATAAACAACGCTCCGGTAATAACTCTTTCTTTCCCAAATGGAGATGAACTTATTTCAGGAACAACAAATATAAACTGGTCTGCTTCGGACCCTGATGGTGATACTGTAACAGTTGACATTTACTATTCAGCAGACGGGGGTACAAGCTGGAATTTGATTTCAAGGGATGAGGCGAATGATGGCTTATATGCATGGGACACAACAAAAGTTTCTGATGGGGCACAGTATCTAATAAAGGTTCAAGCAACAGATGGTTATTTAACTTCTTCTGATCAGTCAGACAAGGTTTTTGAAATTCAAAACGCAAATAATCCCCCTGCAATTTCTTTAACTCAGCCTGATGGAGATGAGCAGGTAAGTGGGAATTATGAAATAAAGTGGACTGCAACTGACTCCGACGGGGATACAGTAACAGTAGATATTTATTATTCCTCAGATTCAGGTACAAATTTCACCCTTATATCCTCAGGTGAGACCAATGACGGTTCATATATATGGGATACGACTTCTGTTTCAGATGGCGCAAATTACAGAATAAAACTTGTGGCAACAGATGGCTCTCTTTCCTCAAGTGATGTTTCCTCATCTGATTTTGAGGTGAGAAATTCCACTCAGAATCTTGCTCCATCAATCACTTTAACCTATCCTGAGGGCGGTGAGACACTTTCAGGAAACCAGACAATTACATGGGTTTCGGATGACCCTGAAGGCGACCTGCTGGATATAAAAATTGAGTATTCTTCTGATGGAGGTTCAAACTGGAATGAAATCACTACTTTAAGTTCCCAGACAGCAGGGGCAGGTTCTTATTCATGGGATACAACAGCACTTGACAATGGTTCAAATTACAAAATAGAGGTTACTGCAGATGATGGAGAAAATTCTGTTTCTGATGAGTCAGGAGTTTTTTCAATTTCAAATAGCGGGACAAATGCAGCACCTGTTATTTCTCTGACATACCCCAAAGGCGGAGAAACCCTCTCAGGTATTGTGGATATTACCTGGAGTGCTTCAGACCCTGACAATGACACAGTTACATTAAATCTATATCTTAGTAGTGATGGAGGACTGAACTTTACAGCAATTGATTCAGAGATTTCAAATTCAGGTTCTTATTCTTTTAACACCGCAGGTTATTCGGATGGGACAAATTATGTTTTGAAAATTGTAGCAACAGATGGGACGCTTTCTTCTTTTGACATTTCACAAGCCTTTACAATTGCAAATGGTTCTTCTCTTCCACAATTGAAACTCACAGCAGCCAGCACAACAATATCAACAGGCACGGTTTTTGATGTTAATGTTGAAGTTTCAAACAGTTCTGATGTTTATGGTGCAAACATCAACATAGATTATTCTTCTTCTCTTCTTGAAGTTTTGAGCGTGTCAACTGGAAGTTTTCTTGGAAGTAATGTTGTTTGTCTGAGTAAAGATTTTTCTTCTTCAGGATACTTAAACACAGGTCTCACAAAACTTGGCAATGTCAGTGGTTCTTCAGGTTCAGGCACACTTGCAAAAATTTCATTCAGGGCAAAAACATCTGGAATAACAACCCTTGCATTTAAAAACACAACAAAGATGAGGGATTCATCTCTCAGCGAAATTGAATTTCAGCCTGTTTCTCTTTCTCTGACACTGGGAACAGGTGAGAATTTTCCTGCTTCTGTTACATTAACTTCTCCAAATGGGGGAGAGTCAGTTTCAGGAAGTTACACAATAAAGTGGACTGCTTCTGATACAGAAGGAGCAGACCTTCTTGTGACTCTGGAATATACATCTGACAAAACAACCTATTACAAAATTGCCTCAAACATATCAAACACAGGTTCTTATTCATGGGATACAACCTCAGTTTCAGATGGAAATTACTGGATTCGCATAACTGTTTATGATGGCACTCAGTATTCTTCAGATTTAAGCGATGCTTCATTTACAATTTACAATGGTTCAGGAAATAAGGCACCTGAGGTAACACTTATTTCACCTGTTGGAGGAGAGATGCTTTCCAAAAAGGCTCTGATTGTGTGGAATGCAACTGATTCAGATGGAGATGAACTCACAATAACCCTTGAATACTCAGATGACGGCGGAACCACATACAACACAATTGCAAGCGGTCTTTCAAATACTTCTTCTTATATATGGGATATTTCTTCTCTTCAGGCAGGTAGCAACTATCTTGTAAAAATTACTGCAAGTGATGGCAGTGTTTCAACATCTCAAAGAAGCGATGAACCTTTTACAATTGCCTTACCTTCCTCAAACAATTCACCACAGGTTGTTGTTACCTCACCAAATGGTGGAGAAACACTGGGGCAGGATTATTCTATTTTCTGGCTCACTCTTGACCCTGATGGAGATTTGATAAAAGCAACAACCATCTGGTATTCAAGTTCAGGAGACACATCAACCTGGGTTGAAGTTTACAAAACAACCGAGAGTATAACTTCCTATCTGTGGGATACAAGGCAATTTTCAGAGGCAACAGCCGGACTTTTAAAAATTGCAATTTTTGATGGAGTAAACTGGTCATTTGACATAACAAATGCCTCTTTTATTCTTACAAATGAAGTGCCGCGAATTATTGGTGGTCTTTCAGTTTCTGAAGAAACTAAGAAAAAAGCAATTCTTTCTGACTTCGGGGTTTCAAAAAGTACATCAAACGGGCTTAAACTTGTTTTTTCAAAAGCAATGAATACCCAATCTGTGGAGTACAACTTTACCCTTGTAAGAGAAGATACGAATGAAGTTATAAAAGGGGGAACTTTTATATGGAGTTCAGACAAAAAGGAACTTACATATCAACTGCCTTCAGGAACAAAACTCTCTCCAAATACAGATTACAAGGTTGTCATAAACATAGGCACTTTTGGGGCACAGGATGAGGCAGGAAATCCTTTAGAAGCAACTTCATCAGATGGTCTGAGGTATGAATGGGAATTTACAACAGCAATGTCATCCTCCACCCGGGCAATTGTTTCAGGGGAAGGTGCGGTTTTGAATTTTCCTGCAGGAAGTTTTTCAGGTGAGAGAAAAGTTTTTGTTTCAAAGACAAAAGCAAGTGCCATTGTTCCTTCGGGCTTGAGCGAGGTGCTGAATGAATCTTATGTCTTTGTTATGAGGGAGGATTCAAATTCAGATGGAGTTATTGATGAAGAAGATTGTGAATACACAGGAAATTTTCTTAAAAATGTGGAAATCTCAATTCCTTACACAGATGAAAACGAGGATGGAATTGTTGATGAAAAGGGTGTGGATGTAAGTTCTTTGAAGGTGTACCGTCTTGTTTCAGGAAACTGGCTTGAGGTTAATGATGGAACTTTAAATGAGGTTGATACTTCCAGCAAAGTTGTGAGGTGTGAGGTGACTCATTTTTCAACATACACCATTCTCGGAAAACTCTATTCAAACACATCTTTAAGCAAGACAGTTATCTATCCAAATCCCTTTTATCCTGAAGATGGTGAGGTCTGCAATTTTGAAAAACTTGCTGATAATTCTCAGGTCAAAATTTTTGATTTAAGCGGTAATTTTGTAAAAGAACTTTCAGTAAATCAGATACTTCATTCTGCTTCATGGGATGGCACTTCTTCAAATGAAAAGAAGGTATCCAGCGGGATTTACATTTATCTCATAACATCACCATCTGGAAACAGGAAAGGGAAAATTGGATTGATAAGATGAGGTGCTCGTGGTTCTGCTGTCAGGGACGCTCGCGTGAGATGGCTCGCTCTCCGTCCGCTGCGGACTGGGGTCAAGTTCCTCGCTCCCAGAGCCCTGCCAGCAGAAACCACTCGCAATGTAGCCGCAGACCCTTGGTCTGCTGTAAAAGTGACAGGGTGACTAAGTGACAAGGTGATAAAGTGATATGGAGATATGGAGACAAGATGACAAGTAGAAAAGTGAAAAAGGTGAGACCCCCCTACTTAATCTCCCCCCTAAGAGGGGGGAGAAACAG
>JAGHAG010000032.1 GCA_021161625.1 Elusimicrobiota bacterium | reverse complement strand
TTTCAAGGTTTCCCATATTAATTCTTCATCCCCGCCTGCATCAATCAAAATTGCCGACTCTCTAAATTTTAGAATATAGCAGTTTGACTGAAATTCTCCGACAGTGAGTTTTAAAACCATCTTCTATGGATAAAAAATATTATCCCCGCTACTGAGAAAACTATTGATAAAATCATTATCACCAGAAAAGCATACGGGAAATGCTGAAGAGGAAGTTCAATATTCATCCCGTAAATGCTTGCTATCAGAGTTGGAATCATCAAAATTATGGAAATGCCTGTAAGAAATTTCAGAACGATATTCAGATTATTTGAAATGACCGAGGCAAAGGCATCCATCATACCACTTAAAATACTGCTGTAAATGTTGGACATTTCTATTGCCTGCTTGTTGTCAATTAAAATATCCTCTATAATGTCTGTATCAACAGAATCAAAGGGGATGATGTTTGTCTTCTGGAGTCGTTCCATCATTATGTCATTTGACCTCAGGGAGGTTGTAAAATAAACAAGGCATTTTTCAAGATTCAGAAGTTTTATCAGTTCCTCATTTTTTATTGACTGGTGGAGTTCATATTCAATTGCAGAAGTCCTGCGGTTTATTTCTTTTAAATCGTTTAAATAAAGGTGCGTTGTTTTTAGAAAAAAGTAAAGGATAAAATCTGTTCTGTCTTTTATTTTGAAAGTTTTTGCCCGCCCTGTAATAAAATCAGTTACAACTTTGTTGTTTTTGCTGCATACTGTAATTACAATTTCAGAGTTTTTCAAAAGAATAATTCCAAGTGGAATTGTAGTAAAGGGAATTTCAGAATTTTCTTCCAAAAAGGGAATTCTCAATATGATAAGGTCGCAGGTGCTTTCGCATTCTACACGGGCTCTTTCGTCAATATCAAGAGCATCTGTGAGAAAATCTGCTGGAATTGAAAATTTTTCGCTGATTTCTGTTATTTCCTCATCTGTAGGAGATGTGATATTAATCCAGCATCTTTCTTCAAATTCATTAATTTTTTCAACTCTGGAATTTGCATATCTGAAAATTTCAATCATAACATTCTCCTTTCCTGCAATTTTATAGTGTAGAAAATTTAAAACAAAATTAAAAGTTAACGCATTGCTTCTGCAACAGGGATGAGTCTCCATATCATTTTTTGGTATTTTTCGTCTGGAATTTGCTAAAATTAAATAGTGCCGGTGTAGCTCAGAGGTAGACTACAACCCTCCCACCACCCTACAAGGTAAGATTGTATAATGGGCTTTGATAAATTTTAGCGTTATTGATATAGTTTATATATGCCGGTGTAGCTCAGAGGTAGAGCAGCTGATTCGTAATCAGCAGGTCGGGGGTTCAAATCCCCCCGCCGGCTATGTAGTGAGTAGTAAGCAGTAAGTGGTAAGTAGTGAGTGGTGAACAGTAAAATAGTAATTTGATGGGGTTTATGGGCCGGAAATAATATTGGCGATTTTTAAAAGTTTCTCGTGAAGTTTTTTCCTGTGTTTTGCAGGCCAGTTTAAGGGAACTGTTCTAAAACTGTCTTTTACCCATGCACACATAAGATTTTTCTTTTTATTTTTCAAAAGATTGACCGCTTCCCAGCCAAAAATACTTGCAAGAAATCTTGAATCAACAGAAGGGCTCCCTCCTCTCTGGATGTAGCCGAGTTTTGAAACCCTGACTTTTATTTTTGAATTTTTTGAAAGAAAATCCGCAAGTTCATCGCTTGAGCCTGCGCCTTCTGCCATAACAATTATAAGTGAGGATTTCTTCTTTTCAAAACTCAAAAGTTTGTTCAAAACTTTCTTCTTGCTCCACCTTATTTCAGGAATTAAAATTATTTCAGCACCGCTTGCAAGACCAACATTAAGAGCAAGAAAACCTCTTGCCCTTCCCATAACCTCAACAATAAAAACCCTTTCGTGAGAGGTTGCAGTGTCTCTGATTTTATCAATTGCATAAAGAGCGGTGTTTATTGCTGTGTCAAAGCCGATTGTCTCATCCGTTCCTGCAATGTCGTTGTCAATTGAAGCAGGAATTCCTATTATGGGCACAGAACATCTCTTTGAAATTTCAAAGGATGCTCTCATTGAACCATCTCCACCAATAACAACAAGTCCATCAGGAGCAATTTTTTCAAGATTTTTCACAATTTGCCTCAAACCTTTTTCAGTTCTGCTTAAAGGACACCTCAGTGTTTTAAGAATTGTTCCCCCCTTTGAAATGATGCCACTCACATCAGAACTTTTTAATTCAGAAAAGTCGTTTTCAAGAAGTCCCCACCAGCCCCTTTTTATTCCGTAAATTCTGTAATTAAAGTAAAGTGCTGTTCTTACAACTGCACGGATGCAGGCATTCATTCCCGGAGCATCACCACCTGTTGTGATTACTCCAATCTTTCTCATTTATGATTTTTCTTTAAAATAATCAAGAAGTTCGTTAAGTTTTTCTCGCAATCCTTCATATTCCTGTGGAGGAAGTTTTTCTTTTAAAAGTTCTATTTTTTGTTTTATTTGTGCTATCTTTTCCTTATCCTGCTTTATTTCTTCATTTATCCTTTTTCCGAGTTTCTCAATTTTTTCTGCAAGGTCTTTTAGTTCGTCGTGCTTTCTGAGTTTCACAGAACCGCCAAAGTTCCCCTCTATCATAAGGTCAAGAATCCGTTCAAGCGCAACAACAGGTCCTATAAGGCGATGAAAAAATAAAATTGCCTGAATCAAAGACATTATGAAAACAATTCCTATTACCCAGTAAATTCCAGCGCGAACTTCCGCAATGAGTGCCTGAACTTCACCTGTTGAAAGATTTTCAGCAATTTCTGAATGATAAATTCTTGTCTGCATCACATAAAGTGAAAGAAGCCCTGTCACCAGAACCAGAATTAAAGTTATTAAAACATACTTCGCTTGAATTTTTGGTTTGGCAAAAAAGTTAATTCTTTTCATCATATTTCCCCTCCTCAGTTTAGTGAACAGCCCAGCACCAACTTGGACAGATTAAAAAGGATATTCAACCAAGTTGGTGCTGGGTCATTTTTTATTTTCATTTTCCTTTTTCTGGATTCCTGCTTCCGCAGGAATGACATACAGGGCAAGAATGACATTTTGTCTATCCTCTGTCCTCTATCCACTTTTTTT
>JAGHAG010000100.1 GCA_021161625.1 Elusimicrobiota bacterium | reverse complement strand
TACCTTATCCATCGGAAATTTTCAATTTCCGATGCGATAAATTCTGGGCGAGAGAGGATTTGAACCTCCACGGGTTATCCCCATACGGTCCTGAGCCGTATGCGTCTGCCAGTTCCGCCACTCGCCCGTGTAAACAATAGACCATTTTATCTTTTATGGCTTTATTTGTATAATATTCAAAAATGAAATCAAAGTCAACAAAATTATTTGAGAACAGAAAGGCATATCATAATTTTTTTATTTTTGATTCTGTTGAAGCAGGTATTGAATTAAAGGGGAGTGAAGTAAAAGCAATAAGAGAAGGAAAAATTGACTTTACAGGTTCTTATGTAAAACTTTCTCCACAGGGAGCCGAAATTGTTGGAATGTATATAAAACCTTATTCCCATGCAGGAATTGAGGTTCCTGACCCGAGAAGACCCCGCCGTCTTTTGCTTCACAAAAGGCAACTCCTTTCACTTTTTACAAAAGTTCAGCAAAAGAAAATGACAGTAATCCCTTTAAAAATTTATTTTAATAAAAAAAATCTGGTAAAACTTGAGATTGCTCTTGCAAAGGCAAAAAAGAAAAGAGACAAAAGAGAAGTCCTCAAGAAAAAGCAGGATTTAAGAGAAATAAAAAAAGCCGGTTAGACACAGAAAATATGGCAAAAGACAGAGTTTTGGATTTTTTTAAGGAGATTTCAGAAGTTCCCCGCTGTTCAGGTAAAGAGCAAAGAATCAGACAATTTTTGAAAAAGTTTGCTAAAGAGAATAAATTAAACTTCAAACAGGATTCCTACGGAAACTGCATTATTTATAAAGCAGGTTCAAAAGGGACTGTTGTCCTTCAGGCACATCTGGATATGGTCTGTGAAAAAGAAGAAGAATTTGATTTTGATTTTTCAAAAAAAGGACCTGAAATTAAAATAAAAAGAGGCTGGCTTACTGCCAATCACACAACTCTTGGTGCAGACAATGGAATTGGCGTTGCAATGATTTTGGACATCCTTTCACAGAAAAATCTCTCTTTTGTAAAGGGACTTTTTACGGTTGAAGAAGAGATAGGACTAAAAGGGGCAAAATACATTGAGGGAAGCTTCCTTGAGGGCAGTTATCTCATAAATTGTGATGGTGGTGGAGACGATACAATAGTTATTGGCTCAGCAGACGGGATTGATGTAAAAGTAAAAATACCCTTAAAAAGAAAAAATTTTTCAAAAGGAAAAATTTTTGATTTGAAAATTACAGGACTTATGGGTGGACATTCAGGGCTTGACATTGGTTTAAAAAGAGCAAATGCAATAAAAATTGCAGCAGAGGTTATTTTAAAAATCTCTGGGAAAAACTCAACAGGTATTTATCAGTTTGAAGGTGGAACAAAGATAAATGCAATACCAAGAAACGCAGAAGTTGTCTTTTCAACAAAAAAAACCCTTTCACAGATAAAAAAGATAATAAAAAATGTAAAAAAACGTTCCTCTTTTGAGAAAAATTTAAAAATAGAAATTTGTGAAGGAGAAAACAAAAAAGAAAAAAAAGCAATTGATGAAAAAGATACAAAAAGGATATTAAAGATGTTGCTGGATTTTCCTCACGGTGTTTTTGTTAAAAAGAAAGGAGCGGTCTTGAGTTCCTCAAATCTCGCTCGCATTTTTATAAGAAAAAATCAGGCAAACATAGAGTTTTTTTTGAGAAGTTTATATGAGAAAGATTCGCAAGAACTTTTAAAGAAAATATCAGATATTTCAACACAAAACAAAGGCGTGATTGTTGTTGAAAAACTTTTCCCGTCCTGGAATTTGCACGGAAATTCAAGAATTTTGAGAAAAGCAGTTAGAGTTTACAAAAAACTTTTTAAAAAAGCACCACAGATAAAGAAAGTTCATGCAGGAATTGAGTGCGCTTATTTTTACAAAAAACACCCTCAACTTGAGATAATTTCAATAGGTCCCTCAATAAAAAATCTCCATACCCCTTATGAGAGAGTGAAAATTTCCTCGGTAAAAAAAACCACGAGATTTCTTAAAGAACTTATACTTACCCTCTCGGATGAAGGTTGTGGATAAAAGGCAATGCAGTGTTTTGAAAAAAGAAGCGCAAAATACTATAATCAAAGGAATAAAATGTAGCTCGAGACCCTTGGTCTGCCAAAAAGAGGAAAGTGTAAAAGCTCGTGGTTCTGGCGTCAGGGACGCTCGCGTGAGATGGCTCGCTCTCCGTCCGCTGCGGACTGGGGTAAAGTTCCTCGCTCCCAGAGCCCTGCCTGCCAGAAACCACTCGCAATGTAGCTCGAGACCCTTGGTCTGCCAAATAAAATGATATGGAGACAAGAAAGTAAGGTGACAGGGTGACTAAGTGACGAGGTGATAAAGTGATAAGAAAAATTAAAAATTAAAAGTTAAAAGTGAAAAGTTAAAAATGACAGATGACAAAATGAAAGCAGGAGCGATTAAGCGATTAAGTGAAATCAAAAATTTTCACTATCCACTATCCTCTTTCCACTATCCACTATCCACTATTTGCTATTCGCTATTTGAATTAAGGAGGTTTTTATGAAAGTAATTGATCTTTCTCAGCCAATCAGTCATTTGACTCCTGCATGGCCGACTTATGAGCCGTTGCAGATTAAATTTTTTAAGCGACTTGCCCCAAATGGTGCAAACGGACAGCTTCTGACCCACTCAAATCATGTTGGAACGCATTTGGACGGGCCCCTTCATTTTTGCACACATGGCAAAGACATTGCTTCTCTTCCGTTGAATGATTATCTTGTTTCTGATGGTGTAATTGTTGACATCTCAGACATTGCAGAAGATTATGGGATTTACACATCAAAAGATATTGAGGAAAGAGTGGAAGTTAAGGAAGGTGATATCCTCATAATAAACACAGGGTACCATAAATATGCATGGGATCAGCCCCAGGCAGATGAAGTCAGATACATGGTAAGACATCCCGGACCCACAATGGAATTTGCCGACTGGTGCATAAGGAAAAAAATAAAATGGATTGGTGTTGATTGCGGAAGTGCAGACCATCCAATGAATACGAAAATCAGGGAATGGATGCCGAATGAAGCAAAAAAGTGTGAGGAATATTTTAAGAAAAAGTTTGGAAAAACCATAGACGAGATTTTTCCACCCGATCATTATCAGTTAATGCACATAAAACTTTTTCCGCTTGACATAATCCATGCTGAAAATCTTGGTGGAGAAATAGATACGGTTTTAAACAGAAGGATGAAAATCGGCTGTTTCCCGTGGAAATTTGTAGGTGGAGAATCCTGTATAGCAAGAATTGTTGCGTTTGAGGGAGTTTAAGATGAAAAGAGACATAATAGAAGTTACGGATTTAAAAGAGGCAGAAATAAGGTTTCTTCTGTCCCGTGCTTTTGCCATCAAGAAGAATCCCAAAAAGTATTCAAAATCCCTTTCAGGAAAAATTCTTGCAATGATTTTTCACAAACCATCCACAAGAACAAGAGTGTCCTTTGAGGCAGGGATGCTCCAGCTTGGCGGTGAGGCGATAAACCTCACGAGCAGCGAATTGCAACTTTCAAGGGGGGAAGCCATAAAAGACACAGCAAAAACACTTTCAGGATATGTAGATGCAATAATGATAAGAACAACAAAGGATGAGGATATTTTTGAACTTGCAAAATGGGCAGATATCCCTGTAATAAACGGACTTTCCAAATCCTTTCATCCCTGTCAGGCTTTGAGTGACATCTTTACGGTTTGCGAAGCAAAGGGTCTTGATGAGGCAGGTGTTCTTGATTTTGACTTTTCAACTTTGAAAATTGTCTTTGTAGGAGATGCAAACAATGTCAGCCGTTCGCTTTTAAATCTTTCAACAATTTTAAATTTTAAATTCGGAATTGCAGGACCTGAAGAATTTAAATTTAGTGATGAAGAAATTTTGCGTGCACAAGAGAAAAACAAAAATGTTTATTATTCAAAGGATGTAAACGATTGTTTTTTTAAAGATGCGGACTTTGTTTATACGGATGTGTGGACAAGCATGGGAGATGAAGCACAAGAGGAAAAAAGAAAAAGGATGTTTGAAAAATACCAGATTAACGAAAAACTTCTTTCAAAATTTGAGAAAAATGTTTTTGTAATGCATTGCCTTCCTGCCAGAAGAGGGCAGGAAATAACAGACGAGGTGATTGACGGCAAAAATTCAATTATCTTTGAGCAGGCTCACAACAGAATGCATTTTCAAAAAGCGCTTTTACACTGGCTTTTAACGGATGGAAAATAACAAAGAACTTTTATTAAGAGAGACAATTGCCCAGTTAGAACTCAGAAACAGAGTCATAACTCAGATATTTCAACTGATGGATGTTCTGGTCTCAAAAGATGTGTTTCTTAAAAAAGTTGTAAAAATTCTGGAAGAAGCATTAAAGAGCCCTGTTTTAATTTTGATTGTGGACAGTTTTTCAGGAGAATTTGTGTTCTATCCTCAGAAAAGTGAAGATGAAATTACAGAGGAAGAAACCGAGCGCAGGGAGTTTCTTGCCGGCATTTTCAGAGAGATAGAAATAAGCCCTGTGCCTGTAGAAAGGGTTGGATTTATGTGTTTTCCAATTGGGACAGGTAAGGATTTGAAAGGGGCAATTGCTGCATTTAACATAGATGAATCACAGAGTTTTAAATCACACGAAATAAAACTTTTTACAGATGTCGCGATGCTTTTAAGAAGAATTCTTGAAAATTTTATCCTCATAAGTGAAATGAACGCAAGCCTTATAAAGATGAGGTCTCTTTTTGGAAAGTTAAAAACTCTTTCAGGAATTCCCAAAAAGGAAATTCTTCTCAGGGAAATTGCGAAAAGCATTTGCGAGATAATGGAATGCGAAGGAGCCTCTGTAATGCTTTATGATAAAGATGAGAAAAAATTAAAAATTGAAGGCATCTGGGGAAACATAGATGAGGAAGCGTTGGGTAAGGAAGTCATTGGAGAATGGCTTGAAAATTTTGCTTATGAGGGAAAGAGGGAATTAATAGTAAATGAGGAAGAAAAAAGAAAAATGCCTGATGCATTTGTAGGGCAATTTGTTGAAAGTCCAAGAAATTTTGCTCTTGTTTTTATGGGCTCGGGGAAAGAAACTGGTGGGGTTGCAGTTGCAATAAACAAAGGAGAGGGGGGAGAGTTTTCAACAAATGACCTGCTCCATTTTTCGATATTTTCAACACAGATTTCCCAGATTATTGAAAAACTTGTTTATAATGAGGAACTCAACAAAACTTTCATGGAAACAATAACAGCGCTTCTGGATGCTGTGGAATTTGGTTCCCCATTGATTTCCCGTCATTCCCAAAACATGGGAGAAAATTCCTATAAAATTGCAAAGGCAATGGGGCTTTCTGATGAAGAAGCAGAAAAAATTTCTGTTGCAGCACTTCTTCATGATGTTGGCAAAATAGGTGTTCCGGACCATATTTTGCAGAAAAAGGGTGATTTAAACGAGGAAGAATGGAAGTATATAAAAAAACATCCTGATATGGGGGCAAAAATTCTTGAGCCAATCAGCAAATTCAAGGATATTATCCCCATTATCAGAGCCCATCATGAAAGATGGGACGGGAAGGGGTATCCTCTTGGTTTGAAGCAAGATGAAATTCCTCTCGGTGCAAGAATTGTTGCAGTTTGCGATGCCTTTGATGCAATGACATCAGAAAGAAATTACGGAAGAAGATTTACTGTTGAGGATGCAATTTTGGAAATTCAAAAAAACGCTGGCACGCAGTTTGACCCAAAGGTTGTGGAGGTGGCTATTCCAATTTTTAGGGAGGGCAAAAACAAATGAGCATTTTTAGAAGAACCTTTAAGGGGGGCATCCATCCGCCTGAAAACAAAGAAACCTCAGGATTTAAAATAGAGAGATTGCCACAGCCTCAGTTTTTATACATTCATCTTCTGGGGTCATTTGGTTCTCCTTCAGAGCCTGTAGTTGAAAAAGGGCAAAGGGTTTTAAAAGGCGAAGTAATAGCAAAGCCAACTTCAAAAATTTCATCATTTATCCACAGTCCTGTAAGCGGGATAATTTCAGATATAAAAAACTGGCCTCATTACAGTGGAAAATCTCTTCCTGCAATTGTAATAGAAAATGACTTTAAAAATGAGGAATTTCATTATCCTGAAAAGAACATTCCCCTGATGAGACCCTCAGACATTGTTTCTGAAGTGAGAAATTTTGGTATTGTGGGTCTTGGCGGTGCTGTCTTTCCGACAGATGTCAAACTTTCGCCGCCTGTTGGAAAAAAGATAACAACCATCATTGTAAATGGCTGTGAATGTGAGCCATATTTGACCTGTGATGAGAGTGTTATAAGAGAGGAACCTGAAAAAATCATTGAAGGGGCGGTTCTTGCTGCAAGATCTACCTCTGCAAAAGAAATAATAATCGCAATTGAAAAAAACAAGACCTCATCTGCAAGAAAACTTGTAGAAATTGCAGGGTCAAGAGCGAAAATTGTTTTTCTCCCTGTCAAATATCCACAGGGCGGTGAAAAACAATTGATTTATGCTGTTTTGAGAAGAAAAGTTCTTAGAGGAGCCCTTCCTGCTGATGTTGGATGTGTTGTTATAAATGTTCAGACAGCAAAGGCTATTTATGAAGCAATATGTAAAAGAAAACCTCTTTATGAAAGAGTGACAACTCTTGGAGGGTTTTTCAGAAAGCCCGGAAATGTGATTGCACCAATAGGAATTACATTAAAGGACCTGATAGAATTCAGGGGCGGTCTTCCTGATAATGTTGATAAAATTATCTTTGGCGGTCCCATGATGGGGGTTTCAGTAGATAATCTGGATGTGCCACTTACAAAAGCCACTTCTGGAATTTTACTTTTCATACACAGGGAGAAAAAACTATATGAATGCATAAGATGTATGCGGTGTCGGGATGTCTGTCCAATGAATTTATCACCAAGAGAAAGCTATGCTCTTTTTAAAAGAGGTGAAGCTTACAGTTATGCTGATATTTGTATAGAATGCGGGAGCTGTGCTTATGCGTGTCCTGCAGGCATTCCTCTTGTTCAGTATCTAAAATGGGCAAAGCAAAAATTAAAAAGTGTGCGCTCTGCGGCAGGCAAATAAAGGGGGAAAGGTTCATTTTAAGGATTGTCTGCTATAGCGCCTATGACGGTCTTGAAATAGAGCCATGGGACCTTAGGAAAAATTTCAAAAAACTCATTGAGGAGGAAGTCAAAAAAATAAAGAAATTATCTAAAAGAAAATTGATGGAGGAAGTTGCAAAATGGTGGGAGTTTTCCCTGTGTAAAAAATGCGCAAGTAAATACAGGAAAAATCCATTAAGAATTAAAAACCCAGCCCCGCTTAGCGGAGCTGGGCGGGGTGACAAATGACAAATATAAATGTAGCGGGCGAATTACTATTCGCCTTTTTAAGAGGAAAGTGGATAGAGGACAGTGGAAAGTCCGCCTACGCTAAAGCTACGGCGGATAAATGTAGCCGCAGACCCTTGGTCTGCTAAAAAGAGGAAAGTGGATAGAGGACAGAGGACAGAAAAAATGTCATTCCTGCCCCGTATGTCATTCCTGCGAAACTTGTCCTCGCGAAAGCGGGGAGCAGGAATCCAGAAGTCGGAAGTGTAGCGGGCGAATTACTATTCGCCAAAAAAATGATATGGAGACAAGATGACAAGGAGAAAATAGGAAATGTGGAGAAAAAAATTAACACTACTCACTACTTACCACTTACTACCATGTCAACTTGTAAGG
>JAGHAG010000022.1 GCA_021161625.1 Elusimicrobiota bacterium | reverse complement strand
TTTTTTACTAAATTTTTTTGCATCTCTTTGGCTTTTGCCTAGTTTTTGTTAATTTTCATTCTTCACGGCTGACTGCAGCAAATTATTGTTGACAAAGTGTATTATTTTTGTAAAATTTCCAGATAGGAGGCAAAAATGAAAGAAAAAATTCATCCAAAATATGAAATTGTGACTGTTTCCTGCACCTGTGGAAACAAATTTCAAACCCGTTCAACTCTGTGCAGGGATATAAAACTTGAAATTTGTTCTGCCTGTCATCCTTTTTTTACAGGAAAGCAGAAGTTAATTGACACAGTTGGAAGTCTTGCAAAGTTTGAAAGAAGATATAAAAAAACAGGTGGAAAAACCGTAAGGAGAAAACCAAAAGTAAAAGCTGCACCAAAAAAGAAGGAAAGAGTAAAAAAACAGCCCACCAAAAAGAAAAAAACAGACCTTGAAGAAGATATTGAAGAAACCGAAGAATAGTTTTAGACCTTGGACGAAAAGTATCTCAAAATACTTAAGAGTTATAAATTTCTGGAAGAGGAATTTGCAAAGTCAAATTACCGTGATATAGAAATACAGAAAAAACTTAAGAAATTAAAACCTCTCTATCAGGAAGTTTCTACTTTAAAGGATTTAAGAAGAGAACTTGAGGCACTTGAAAGTTCACCTGTTGAAGAAGAACTGAAAGAACTTTATGAAGAAGAAAGAGAAAATCTTAAAGCAAAAATCCTGGAAACAGAGGGGAGGATAGAAAAAATTTTAAAGAAAAGCCCATTTGAAGGCAGGAACATAATTGTTGAAATCAGGGCAGGCACAGGAGGTGTTGAGGCATCGCTTTTTGCTGGGGACCTTTTCAGGATGTATCAGAAAGTTGCAAACAAAAACAATATAAAAATTGACATACTTTCTTTCCATCCAACGCAGATGCACGGAATAAAGGAAGTTATTTTTGAGGCAAAAGGAGAAAAGGCTTTTTACTATTTTCGTTTTGAAGGTGGGGTTCACAGAGTTCAGAGAATACCAGTTACGGAATCAGGTGGAAGAATACACACCTCTGCTGCCTCTGTTGCTGTTTATCCTGAACCAGAAGATGTTGAAGTTGAAATAAAAAATGAAGATTTAAAAATAGATACTTTCAGGGCATCGGGCAAGGGTGGACAGCATGTAAACAAAACAGATTCAGCAGTGAGAATTATTCACATACCGACTGGAATTGTTGTCAGCTGTCAGGATGAACGCTCCCAGCATCAGAACAAACAAAAGGCACTCCTTATGCTGAGAACAAAACTTTACGACAAAATTCTTTCTCAGTCAAAGGAAAACATTAAAGAAATTGTAAGAAGTCAGGTGAGAACTCAGGACAGAAGCGAAAAAATCAGAACTTACAATTTTCCCCAGAACAGAGTCACAGACCACAGAATAAATTATACGATTTACAACCTTGATGAATTTCTGGACGGGGAAGTTGATGAACTTGTGGAGGAATTGTGGAAAAAATTAGGCTAAAAAATCTTTACAGAAGTTTGAGGGCAAAATATCCGTCTGTAATGGACGAAGATTTTAAATATATCTTTGCAAGGGTCTTTGGCAGTTTCAGTAAAATTTTTTTAGAGAATCCTGCTGTGGATAAAAGTGAAGCGCAAAAGATTGAAACCATTATTCACAAGCATCTTGAAGGCAGACCTCTTGAATACATTTTTGAAGTTGCGGAATTTTTTGGTTTTGAATTCAAAATAAAAGAAGGTATTCACATCCCCAAAAACACAACAGAATTTCTTATTGAAAGGGTTCTTGCCTTTGCAGATGAAAAAATGAAAATCATTGATATAGGTTGCGGATGTGGGAATGTGGCAATTGTCATTGCAAAACTTACAAAGGCACAGGTTTGGGCTGTGGATATTGACGACAGAGCACTAAAAATTGCTGAAGAAAATGCCAAAAAACACGGGGTAAAAATTAAAATTGTAAAAAGCAATGTTTTTGATGCTATTTTTGAAAAATTTGACATAATTGCAAGCAATCCCCCCTATGTTTCAACCAAAGAAGTTCTTTCTAAATCTGTATTAATGCAAAATTCTGCCTCTCTTTTTGCCGGTTCTGAAGGACTTGATGTAATAAAAAAAATTATCCAACAGGCGCCTCTGCACTTAAATAAAGGCGGAAGAATTTTTCTTGAAATAGGATATGACCAGGGTCAGAAAGTTTCAGAAATTCTTTTTCGCAATGGTTTTAAAAATGTTAAAATCCATAAGGATTTAGGTAATATCCCAAGAATTGCGGAGGCAGAATTTTGAAAGCGGTCTGTAAATTTAGCCCCGAACTTAGAGGGACAGTAAAAATAAGCGGTTCAAAAAATGCATCCCTTCCGATTTTAATTGCAACACTTCTTACTGATGATGTATGTTTTATTGAAAATGTTCCGCGACTTGATGATGTTTTTGCCATTATAGAACTCTTAAAAAAACTCGGGAAAAAAGTCCTCTTTCAGAAGAACAAAGTCAGCATAAAAGGAAAAATAAAAAACACTCAGCTGGATGAGAAACTCGTAAGAAAACTGCGTGCTTCTGTTCTGGTGATGGGTCCTGTTCTTGCAAGAAAAGGGTATGGGTCTTTTGCAATGCCAGGCGGGTGTGCTCTTGGTGAAAGACCCATAGACATACATTTAAGTGGTTTTGAAAAAATGGGTGCCAGATACAGAATTTCAAAAGGGAGAGTTATTTTCACAAAAACAAAACTGAAACCTGTAAGAATAAAATTGAAATTTCCGTCAGTTGGAGCAACTGAAAATCTTATTATGACAGCATCTCTTATTCCAGGGATAACAGTTATTGAAAACTCTGCAATAGAGCCAGAAGTTATTGACCTTGCCAATTTTCTTAAAAAAATGGGGGTGAAAATAAACATAAACGGAAAAACTTTTACTGTCAAAGGTAGTAAGAAATTAAAAGGTGCGAAATACAGAGTTATCCCGGACAGGATTGAAGCAGGAACTTTTCTTCTTGCGACTGCTTCGGTTTCAGGGCATGTGCAACTGAAAAATGTTCTTTACAGACATCTTGAATCCGTTATTTTGAAACTTAAAAACTCCGGTGTGAAAATCAAAACTTCAAAAGACAAAATCCATATAAAAAGAACAGGAAAGGTGAAACCTGTTGATATTGAGACAGCTCCTTATCCTGGTTTTCCAACTGACCTTCAGCCAATGTGGGCGGTCTATATGTTGCAGGCAAAAGGAGTTTCAAAAATCAAAGAAAATGTCTTTCCTTCAAGATTCATGTATGTGGATGAATTGAAGCGTCTGGGTGCAGATTTAAGTTTGAAGGGCAACACTCTTTTTGTCAAAAAATCTACACTCTCCGGAACGCATCTTCTTGCCTGCGATTTAAGGGCTGCTGCTTCTATGATTATTGCAGGATTGATTTCAAAAGGAACAACAGAGGTTTCAAATCTTCATCACCTTTCTCGTGGATATGAAAATTTTTTTGAAAAGTTGCAAAAACTTGGTGCAAATGTTTCAATAAAAAAATAGAAAATGAGTAGAAGCTCGTGGTTCTGCTGTCAGGGACGCTCGCGTGAGAAGGCTCGCTCTCTAGTCGCTGCGGACTGGGGTAAAGTTCCTCGCTCTCAGAGCCCTTCCAGCAGAAACCACTCGCTTGATGAGGAAAATGCAAAAAAGAAAAATTGTAGCTGCAGCCCCTTGGGATGCTCTATAGTGGATAGTGGAAAGTGGATAGAATTAAAGGCAAAAGAAAAATGAAAACAGAGAAAATTGTTTCAAGAATTATTGAGGATG
>JAGHAG010000128.1 GCA_021161625.1 Elusimicrobiota bacterium | reverse complement strand
GTTGATTAGAGGTAAATCAAAGAAATGACTGTTAAAATTTTTTATCCGAAACTCGTAAAAGTATGCGCCAATCCAGCTCGTAAAACTATACGCCTCTTGACATCCCAAGCTGAGTATATTTTACTTTATACTAATTGCCTCTGGTAGACGGTTTAAAGACGCAAATATCTATTTTCAATTTTGTTTGGAATTTGTAAAATAACTCTAAATTCAAAAACAGGAGGGTTTTATGGATATAAATGAACTGAATAAAAAAGTTCTTGAGGAAAATGTAAAAGTAAAGGAAGTTTTAAATGAAATCCACAAGGTTATTGTTGGGCAGGAGAAACTTCTTGAAAGACTCTTAATCGGAATTTTTTCAGGCAATCACATCCTTGTTGAAGGCGTTCCTGGTCTTGCAAAAACCCTTGCTGTAAGAACTCTTGCTCAGTGTTGCGATATGGAATTTAAAAGAATTCAATTCACTCCAGACCTTCTGCCATCAGACATTACAGGCACCCAGATTTACATTCCGCAGAAGGGAGAATTTCTCACAAAAAAAGGACCTGTCTTTGCCAACTTTATTCTGGCAGATGAAATAAACCGTGCACCTGCAAAAGTCCAAAGTGCTCTTCTTGAAGCAATGCAGGAAAAAACAGTTACCATTGGAGATGAAACATTTACTCTTCCTGACCCATTTTTTGTAATGGCAACACAGAACCCCATAGAGCAGGAAGGAACATATCCCCTTCCAGAAGCGCAGGTTGACAGGTTTATTATGAAGGTTGTAATTACCTATCCTGAAATTGACGAGGAAAGACAGATTATAGAAAAAGTTGCCATCCAGAAACTTCCGCAGGTAACGAAGATTTTGAAAATTGACGATACAAAGAGGATAAAAGACCTCATCTCGCAGATTTACATTGATGAAAAAATCAAAAATTACTGTGTTGCGCTTTCTGACTCAACCAGAAACCCTGAAAAATATGGTCTTGAAAAGATAAAACCATTTATTGCATGGGGCGT
Organism: Elusimicrobiota bacterium; assembly: GCA_021161625.1. Classification (GTDB taxonomy): domain Bacteria; phylum CG03; class CG03; order CG03; family CG03; genus JAGHAG01. Next base: position 8,819 of record JAGHAG010000128.1, on the reverse strand, counting down.
TTCTCCAAGAGCAACTCTGCATTTAATTGATTCTGCAAGAGTTAAAGCATTTCTTGAAGGCAGAGGTTTTGTAATTCCTGAAGATGTTCGGGACATCCTTGTGGATGTATTCAGACATAGAATAATTTTGAGTTATGAAGGAGAAGCAGAGGAGTTTACCCCTGAAAAAATAATCTCAGAAATTCTTGCTTCTGTTGAAGTACCATAAGTGACTGAAAAAGAAATTTTTAAAAAAATAATCAAGGTAGAAATTTACACAAGGTTTCTTGCAGACCATTTTTTTGCAGGACGATATTCTTCATCATTCAAGGGAAGAGGAATTGAATTTGCAAATGTAAGACCCTATGTATTCGGTGATGATGTAAAAACAATTGACTGGAACATTACAGCGAGAATGAACTACCCTTATGTAAAGGAATTTGTTGAAGAAAGACAGCTTTCAATTCTCTTTCTGGTTGATTTAAGCCCCTCAATGCTCTTTGGAACAGGTGAAAAGACAAAAAGAGAATTTGTAACCGAAATTGTTGCACTTCTTTCATGGACTGCAATAAGAAATAACGATAAAGTCGGGGTTGCCTTTTTTACAGATAGAATTGAAAAATACATACCCCCGAGAAAAGGAAGATTTCACATATTAAGGATAATAAGAGAACTTCTTTACTTCGCCCCATCAGGAGAAGGGTCTTCTTTCTCGTCTGCCCTTGAATTTGCAAGCAGGGTTTTGAAAAAAAGAAGCGTTGTTTTCTGCATAAGCGATTTTTTGAACGCACAGAATTTTGAAAAGAATTTAAGAATTTTGAGACAGAAGCACGATGTAATTGGAATAAGAATTTTAGACCCAAAGGAAAAAATTCTGCCTGACTGTGGTCTTTGCGAAATAGCAGATACAGAAACAGGAGAAACCCTGATTTTAAACCTTTCAAGCCCTGCCATAAAAAAAACATGGGAAAAATATGTAAAAGGGGATGAAGAGAGAATAAAGAAAACTTTTGCAAGGGCATCCTGTAATTATTTGAAAATAGATGTAGGAGAGGATTACATCGCCGAACTTCTTAAGTTTTTTAAACTGCGAGCAAAACGAAGATGAAAAAAATAATTTTGTTTTTTTTATTCTGCGAATTTTTGTGGAGCGCAAATGTTCAGGTAATAACAAAATCAACCTATACCTGTATAGGAGAAAATTTTCCTGTCCAAATTAAAATACAACATGCAGAAGATGAAATTGTAAAAGGGATAAATTTTCCAGATGTTTCCAATATGATTTTTGAAAAAAAGAAACACAAAAAAGGGGAAATTGAAGATGAGATAAAAATCAGCATAAAATTTCTCGACCTTGGTGAAGTTCAAGTCCCGTCATTTAATGTTATCTTCATAAAAAATGCAAAAGAAAAAATTTTAAAAACAGGTATTTTCAAAATTGAAGTCAGAGGAAATTTAAAAGAAAAAGACATGGTCTTAAAAGGGCTTAAAGGGCAGATAAAGGAAAGCAACTGGATTATCTGGCTGATTTTAATGGCAATTTTAGGAGTTTTTTTCCTGATTCTTTTTAAGCGAAAAAAAACGCCTGTTGTAGAAAAAATTCTCACACCTGAAGAATGGTATCTTGAGGAACTTAAAAAAATTGACTATTCCCTTCCACAGGAAAAAATTTTTGACTTTATTTCAGATGCTTTCAGAATTTACTTAGAAAAGAAATTTAAAATCCCGGCAATTTATATGTCAACTTCAGAAATTATGAAAGTTTTGAAAGAGAAAAATTTTCCCATCAGCGAAAGGAACAGAGTTTCAGATTTTTTGAAAAACTGCGATTTTGTTAAATTTGCTGCAGGAAGTTTTTCAGATAATGAGATAAAAAATTTTGTAAAAACTGCCGAGGAATTTGTGAAGATAAGAGGTGGCAAGATAAATGAAAATCCTGTCGCCTGAATTTTTGGCTTTAGTCCCTCTTGTGATTTTTGCCTTATGGCTTTTATTCAAGAAGGATGAAACACATTTCTTTTACACAAGAGCCGATGAACTTAAAAAAATCACAAAACCTCAAGTTGATATATCAAAGTATTTTTTTGCAGGTTCTCTTTTGTTTGTTTTTATAGCACTGTTAAGGCCTGCAAAAGGCATTGTAAAAGGAGAGGAAACAAAGGATACAAGAGATATTTTTCTTGTTCTGGACACATCTCCCAGTATGGAAGCAATTGACATAAAACCCTCAAGAATAGAAGTTGCAAAAGAAAAGGCAATTGAGTTTGTGAAGAAAAGAACTTATGACAGAATAGGGATTGTGGTCTTTGGTGGAATTGCTTTTGTCCACTGTCCGCTTACATTTGACCACAGAGTTGCGGTAAAACTTCTTAAAGAAATTCAAACAGGCATGACCCGAGTTGATGGAACCGCAATTGGGGATGGCATTGCTGTTGCAGTAAAACATCTTGCAAAAAGCCCTTCAAAAAGCAAAGTGATAGTTCTTCTTACTGATGGTGCGAACAACAGAGGAACTATAATGCCAGAAGGGGCTTCATCTCTTGCAAAGGAAATAGGTATAAAAATTTATTCAATTGGAATTGGCACAAAAGGTCCTGCATACATCCCCTATGAAGACCCTGTTTTTGGAAAAAGGCTTGTGAGAATAAAGGATGAACTGGATGAAGGGCTTTTAAGAAAAATTGCAAAGGAAACCAGCGGTAGGTATTTCAGAGCATCCTCAAAAGAAGAGTTTTCAAAAATTTATTCTGAAATAGACAAACTTGAAAGAACAAAAATACACACCACAAGTTTTATAAAATATAAAGAATTTGGTCTGATACTGACAAAAATTGCATTTGTGCTGTTTGCTTTTGGATTTGTTTTTAGGTTTGTGCTGATAAGGAAAATACCATGATTTGGGCTGATGAGAAATTTCTGCTTTTTCTAATTCTTTTACCTTTCATAATTTTGCTTCTTTTTTTTGACTGGTTTAAAAGGAATAAAAAATCTCTCAAATTTGCTGAAAATTTTGAAAAACTTTCCACCAGAATAAAAAGAATTGAAATTTTGAGACGAATTCTTGTTGTCTTTGCTTATTCGTTTTTTGTGCTTGCCTGTGCAGGACCGAAGTGGGGACACAAAAAGGCAAAAATTACCCAGAAAGGTTATTCCATAATTTTTGCTCTGGATTTTTCATGGAGTATGGCTAGCGAGGATGTAATGCCGAACAGATTTCTGGCAAGCGTTATGAAAATTAAAAAAATTGTCTCAATGCTCCCAGGCTCTCAATTTGGGTTGATTGGCTTTGCTGGTGATGCTTTCCCGATATGTCCTCTTACAGATGATGTTGATTCTTTCAAGATGTTTTTAGATGAAGTTGAAGTTGGAAGCATTCGTTATCCAGGCACAAACATTGCATCCTTTATTTTACTTTCCCAGAAAATGTTTTCAAATGTCTCAAGAAACAAAATTGTAATTGTCTTTACAGATGGAGAAAACACATATGGAAATATAGAGGATGCTTTGAAAAAAATAAAAGGGCAGGAAATACATTTTTTCATTTTTGGTGTTGGCACACCAGAAGGAGAACCCATACCAATCAGAGACAAAAAAGGAAACCTGATAGAATACAAAAAAGACAAAAACGGAAATACTGTTATAAGCAAGATGGATGAACAAACGCTTTTAAAACTTGCAAATAAAACAAAAGGGATTTTTATTCGTCTTAAAAAAACAGACGATGATGTTGAGGAGGTTGTAAGCAAAATTAAATCTCTTGACAGGGACCTGCTTAAATCTTTCTCAAAAGAACTTTTAATTCCAAGGTGGCATATACCCCTTTTTATGGTTTTTCTATTTATGTTTTTTGATATGATTTTGCCCCGCATCAGCAAAAGGAGAACATTTCTAAAACACATCTCAACCATTCTGCTTTTTTTTATTTTTTATGGAATCTCAAATGCATCAATGCTTTCAAAAGGAAACAGGGCTTTTAAGAAAAAGGAATTTTTTAAAGCAGAAAAATTTTACAGAAAGGGTCTTGAAAAAAAACCAGATCCCCGTCTTTATTACAATCTTGGAAATGTTTTTTATATTCAGAAAAAATATGATGAAGCCGAAAAGCAATATGAAAAGGCACTTACATTTGATAAAATCAAATTTAAGGAGAAAATTTATTACAACCTTGCAAACAATTCCTTTAAAAAGGGAGATGTTGCCAAAGCAGTTGAATATTACAGAAAGGCATTAAAACTAAAACCTGATGATAAAGATGCTCTATGGAATCTTGAAGTTGCACTGAAGAGTTTGAAGAAGGGCAAGAGAAACAAAAATCAGCAACAGCAAAAAAACAAACAGCAGAAAGAACAGCAAAGAAAAGCCAAGACCCAGAGAATTTTAAACATGCTTGAGGATGTTGAAAAAAGAAAGAAGATGAAAAAATATAAAATGCCAAAAGTGTGGAAGGATTGGTAGAGGCTCGTGGTTCTGGCGTCAGGGACGCTCGCGTGAGATGGCTCGCTCTGTAGTCGCTGCGGACTGGGGTCAAGTTCCTCGCTCTCACAGCCCTGCCTGCCAGAAACCACTCGCAGACAGAAGGCAGAGGACGGAAACCGGAGGTCGGTTGTTAGAGGAAAACGGAAAGAGGAAAGGTAGAAAGGTGGAAAGGAGAAAAGAAATAAATTTGAAATTTAAAATATCGCGAAGCGATATCTTTAAGTCCCTTTTTCTACTATTTACTATTTACCATTCACTATTTACTGTTCCCATATATGCACAGGATTTGAAAATTTCTGCAAGAGTTTCAAGCAAAAGGGTTGTTCTTGGAGAACAGTTAAAATTCACGATTTCCTTTGAAGGGGGAAGTCTAAGACTTCCCCATTTGAAACTGCCAGAACTTCCTGGTTTTGACATTTATTCTTCAGGAACCTCACAGAATGTCTCAATAATAAATGGAAAAATAACCTCAACTTTTGAATACAATTATGTTCTTGTTCCAAAAAAAGCAGGAAAACTCAAAATTCCATCTTTATCCATAAACTACAAAGGAAAAACCTACACAACACAGCCAATAGAAATTGAAGTCATACAGGGTACCCCACAACCACAGGCAAAAACAAAGCAACGCCTTGTGGAGAAATCATTTTTTGCAGAACAAAAATTTAATAAAACCACCTGCTATATTGGAGAACCTGTTTATTATACATTCTCCTTTTATGCGGACAGAATGCTTGCAAGAAACCCCAGTGTCAATCTGCCTGATTTTTCAAATTTCATAACCGAGAATTTCCCGCCGAGAAACTACCAGAAAATAATAAGTGGCAAAAGATATTTTGTCTCGGAATTGAAAATTGCTCTTATTCCCATAAAAGAGGGCACCTATCGTTTCCCACAAGCATCCCTTACAATTCAGGAGTGGTCATTTCCTTCATTTTTTGATGAGGATTTTTTTAGCGACTTTTTCGGTGGGGGACGGTCAAAAACCCTTACAACCCAGCCACTTGTTTTAAAGGTTATCCCGCTTCCTGAAAATGGAAAACCTGCCAACTATAAAGGGGACATTGGCAATTTTAAGATAAAGGCAAAAATTGATAAAAGGAAGTTAAAAGTAGGCGAACCTGTAACGCTTTCCATCAAAATTTATGGTGAGGGGAACATTTCTTCAATCTCTCAGCCTGACTTTCCCGTTCTTCCAAATTTCAAACAATATGAGGTTATATCTTCAAAAAAAATAAAAAAGGAAAATTATGTGCTGGCAGGAGAAAAGACCTTTCAAACAATTCTTGTCCCGGGAATATCAGGAGAATTAAAAATCCCTTCAATAAAGTATTCATTTTTCAATCCTCAAAAGAAAAAGTATCAAACCCTTTCCACAGAAGAATTCAGCATAAAGGTTTTTCCATCACCTAAAGAAAAAAAGGAAACAATACTTTCCCTTAAAGAAATAAGTCGGGATATTCGTTATCTTGCAGAAGTAAAAAAACTCAAAAAAAGTTCAAACTCTCTTGACGAAAACTTCATTGAGTTTCTGATAGCACCATGGCTCTTATTTTTTGTTTTTCTTGCCTTCAAATTGAAGTTTTTTGAAAAACTCCTTCCAAAAAGTTATATTACAAGAAAGAGTGCATTTTTGAAGGCAAAAAGCGAGCTGGATAAAAAAGTTGTGGATAACAGGGAGTTTTTTGAAAGGGCAGAAAAAGTTTTGAAAAAATTTATCTGCGACCGCATGGGAATTGAAAAAATTGATTCAATTGAAAGAACCCTGTCTCAAAAAATTCCTGACAAATCTTTTGTTGAAAAAACAGTGAATTTTGTCAAAAGACTTCAGACCCTGAGGTTTTCAACCACGCCTGTTGAGACAGATGTTCAAAAAACAAAGGAAGAACTTTTAGAACTGCTTGGAGAACTTCAAAGATGGATATGAAGAAATTTTTGAAAATCCTTGTATTTATTAGTTTTTCAACTTTTATATATGCAAACACCAACCTTTTCAATAAAGCAATAAAACTTTATGAAAACCAGAAGTTTGAAGATGCCCTTAAAGTTTTCTCTGACCTTTCAAAAACATATAAAAACTGGCAGATTTTCTACAACATTGGAAACTGTTACTACCGACTTGGTGATTTGCCAAGGGCACACCTTTATTACCTGAAAGCAAAAAGGTTAAACCCCCGTGATAAAAACATAAACTATAATATATCCGTTGTAAGGGAAATGCTGAAACTTGAAAAAAGAGAACAAGGTTTTATTGTCAGAATTACAGAATTTTTTGCGGAAAGAGAATTGAAGATTATAATTATTGTGTTAAATTTTATTCTGGTTTTAAGTGCCTTTATATGGCTTAATTTCCGAAGAGAGTTTTTTTTCTGGCTTATTCCTTTTTCGCTGATTTTCTTTTTGTTTTTTGGAGTTATCTTTTACACAAAGTGCGAATTTGAAAAACCCGGGAAATGGGGGGTGCTTCTTGAAAGCACTTCTGTATTGAGCGGTCCTTCTCAAACTTATAAAATAATTGCAGAGGTCCCTGCAGGGATGGATGTTGAAATTCTTGAAAAAGAAGGAAATTTTGTTCTTATAAATCTCCCGACAGGTCAGGGATGGATAGAAGAAAGCAAAATAGAAAAAGTAATAAAATGACAAGAAAACAAAATGATATAGAGACAAGGAAATAAAGTGACAAGAAAAAAAGAGGATAGAGGACAGAGGATAGAGGATAGAGGATAGAAAGAAATGTTAAATCACAAACCACAGCCCATTTCCAGATGGGCTGGGCCCCGCCCTTTTGAAAAAGGGCGGTGGTCCCAAACAAATCCTAATATCCAAATTCAAATGTTCATAACAGGAAGTTTAGGATTTGGGTCATTGGAATTTGGAACTTGTTTGATATTTGGTGCTTGTAATTTGGAATTTATTTATAATTTGGTGCTTGGGATTTGGTGCTTGGAATTTATTTAAGAAGAAATGTAGTTGCAGACCCTTGGTCTGCGATACAGGAGAGGAGGAAAAATGCCAAAAATTTCTGAAATCAGAGGAAGACAGATTTTTGATTCCCGTGGAAATCCCACAGTAGAGGTTGATGTTTTGCTCAGTGATGGCGCTTTTGGAAGAGCAGCGGTTCCCTCAGGCGCTTCAACAGGAACGCACGAGGCTCTTGAATTGAGAGACAGCAAAAAGGACTATCACGGAAAAGGGGTTTTAAAAGCCATTTCCAATGTTTCAAAAATTGCAAAAAGGCTGAAAGGTGAGGATGCTTCAAACCAGAGGAAAATAGATGAAATAATGCTTTCCCTTGACGGTACCCCCAATAAAAGCAATCTTGGTGCAAATGCAATTCTTGGTGTTTCAATGGCTTGTGCAAGGGCACAGGCAAATTCTATGAAACTGCCCCTTTACAAATATTTGAGGAGAATTTTTTCAAGACGTCTTTCCACCTGGATTCTTCCTGTGCCTTTTATGAACATTTTAAACGGCGGAGCGCATGCAGACAACAATGTTGATGTTCAGGAGTTTATGATAGCACCTGTTGGCATAAAAAGTTTTACAAAAAGAATGAAGGCCTGCACGGAAATCTATCACACTTTAAAATCAATTTTGAAAAAAAACGGCCTTTCAACTTCTGTTGGCGATGAAGGTGGATTTGCTCCAAATCTGAAAGAAAATGAAGAGGCACTCAAACTCATTAAAAAGGCAATAGAGCAAAGCGGTTATGAATATGGGAAAGAGGTTGCTGTTGCTCTTGATGTTGCTGCATCAGAACTTTATGAAGATTCAAAATATGTTTTTGCAGGTGAAAAACCAAAAAAAGTTCTTGGAGCAACTTCTCTTGTTTCTCTTTACAAAAACTGGATAAAAAAGTATGGGATAATTTCAGTTGAAGATGGAATGGCAGAAGATGACTGGCAGGGATGGGAGAAAATGACATCAGACCTTGGAGATAAAATCCAGATTGTAGGTGATGACCTTTTTGTAACAAATCCCGAGCGACTCAAAAAGGGAATAACAATGGGCGTTGCCAATGCAATTCTTATAAAGTTAAATCAAATAGGCACGGTAACAGAAACCCTTGATGTTATTGCCCTTGCATACGAGAACAGATACAGAGCAATGATTTCTCACAGAAGCGGTGAAACAGAGGATACATTTATTTCTGACCTTGCAGTGGCTGTAAACTCAGGGCAGATAAAAACAGGTGCGCCTGCAAGAGGAGAAAGGGTCGCAAAATACAATCAGCTTTTGAGAATTGAAGAATCTCTTGGAGAATCGGCTCTTTACTATGGTAAAAAAGTTCTGAAATTCTCAGAATAACTTAGTCGGATATAAATTTTATCCCCTGCACATTATGCTGCAGGGGATAATTATAT
>JAGHAG010000200.1 GCA_021161625.1 Elusimicrobiota bacterium | reverse complement strand
AGCCTCAAAATATGAATTTTGATTTTTTCTTAAAAATTTTGAACAGCATAAATACGAAGTTTGCTTTTATAATAGGTGCAGTTGAACAAAAAGATGAAAAAATAAAAGAGGAAATTGAAAGTTTTTCATCAAGAAAAAACTTTTGTGTAAGATTTGTAAAGTTCAATGATATAAAGCACAGTTTTGTTTACTTGAACATTCTGCTTGATTTTGCTAATTTCAAAAAAGAGAAAATTGATTATAAAATAATAAGAAAGGAGTTGGGAATTTTCAAATAATGCGGATTGAACGGGAATAAGGGGAATCAAGAGAATTCTGGAGGAGACATGAAAAAAATTCTGGTTGTTGACGATGAAGAAATGGTAAGATTTATGCTATGCGAGGTTTTAAGGGATGAGGGGTATGAAGTTATTGAAGCAGAAAATGGTTATGATGGTCTTAACCTTGCCCGACTGGAACAGCCCGATTTAATAATTATGGATATCAGTATGCCTCAAATGGATGGAATTGAAGCCACCAGAAATTTAAGAAGAGATCCTGAAATTTCACATATTCCTGTCTTTATCTCAACAGGAGAGGAAGGTGCAAAAAAGAATTTTACAAAAGAGCAGGGAACAGAGGTTCAGGGTTTTGTGGAAAAGCCATATCAGATTGATAAAATTCTTGGGAATATAAAAAGCATTTTAGGGGAATGAGAAAAGGCTTTTTTCTTTTTTTTACTTTAATTTTTTTTAATACATTTCTTTTTGCTGTTGACTGGTACAATCAGGACTGGCAGTGGAGAAGGGAAATACAGATTGACAATACTTCTTCCACGGACAATCTTTATGAATATCAGGTTTATCTTTCAACTGCAGTGTTGAATTTAGCACAGTTAATTGCTGAAGGAAAATTGCAGTCCAACTTTTCTGATGTAAGATTTACTGATTCTGATAAGATGACCTCTCTTGATTACTGGCTTGACTGGGATGAGAAGGGCTTCTGGGTAAAGGTCAGCACCATTTCTGCAGGTGAAGTAAAGAAAATTTATTTTTATTATGGAAATGCCAGCACCACAAGTTTATCAAATCTTCAGGCAACATTCAGTTATTCTGAACCAAGGGTGGTAAGTTATGTGGTTTCAAATAAAACCGCTGCAGGAACTCTTAAAATTATCAGTCTGGAAGATAATAATCAGGTTGTTGTGGGGACAGAGCAACAGACCCTTGATGAGCAGGGTTTGTGGTCTGTTTCATCACCAGGACAGGCAACTGCCATAAAAGCAAAAAAATTAATTTTTGCAGATGGGGAAAATGATTGCACAGATGTGGTTGTTCCTGTTTCTTTTGCAGGAACCGAGTTTACCTATGAATGTTACAGAAATACGGAATATTTTAATATCATGAGTCCGTGGGGGGATGCAAATGTTACAATATATGATTCAGGCACAAGTGTGTGGTCAGGTGTGATTTCTGAAGGAACAGCCCAGACAATAACAAAGGACATAACGAGTTATAAAACAGTTAGAATAGTATCTGATATTCCGGTTCTGGTTCACTGTTACAGTTCAACTTATGATGCCACACCTTTTTATCCTTCCACATCAGAGGATCTTGTTGGAATCCCTTCAAATTATTTTGAAGTGGCAGCAGGACCATCAGGAGCATCTGTATCATGGAAAACTTCCACAGGAGGGTCAGGAAATACAAATCTTTCTGCAAATGGAAGTTATTATGTAGGCTCTCTTGGAAGTCAGGGAACGGCTCCTGCGTACAGAGTGAGATCTAATGAACCCATTGGATGCAACCAGCTTGCCGATTCTGATGGTGGAGAAAGAACTATTTTCTTTCCTGTTTCAATTCTTGGGACAAAGTATGGAGCAAATAATGATGTGCAATACATTGCGGTTGCATGCCCCTATTCCAATACCACTGTAACAGTTTATGATAGTTTGGGTAATCAGGTTGACCAGAAAATAGGGGGAAGTTCTACAGATATAAACAAACTTTATTTTGGAAATTCTTCAAATGCCAAATATCTTGATGCTGGCTGGATGCTTACAGCGGATAAACCTGTTTTTGTATATTATGAAAATTATACTGGAAGTATCAGTGATGAGCACAATCTGACAAGTTATCTCCAGATGCGACAGTACTCCTATCCTGCTCCTTCATTTTTGTCTCTTGGAAGTGAGGTTGAAAAAGATGGAGGTCCTCCTGATGCAATTTCAGACCTTGAGGGCTCTCCTGGTTCAAATGACGGTGAGGTTTATCTTACCTGGACAGCACCAGGCGATGATGGCACTCAGGGAACAGCAACAACCTATTATATAAAATACTCAGTTAATCCAATTTTAACTGAAGACGACTGGAATAATGCAATTCTTTTTGTTTCAACAGGTGTCTCTGTTTCAGGAGGAAATCCTGATGAGATAACTGTTACAGGGCTCCAGAGAGATACAACCTATTATTTTGCAATAAAGACAGAGGACGACTGGGGGCAGATGAGCACCCTTTCAAACAGTGCTTCAGGACTTGCAAAGGATGGGATTGCACCATCTGCCATAGATGACCTGAATTCTCAGACATCAGGTATGAATGAAGGTGAGGTAAAACTCACATGGTCTGCACCAGGAGATGATGGGGATGAGGGGAAGGCAACAGGGTATGAGATTAAATATGCAACTTTTTCAATTGATAATGTTTCACTTTTTACACAGGCAACACTTTTCTGCAAACAGGCTCCTTCAGGTGAAGCAGGGGTTGCTGAGGAAAAAATTTTAACAGGCTTGACCCCAGGAGTAACATATTATTTTGCAATAAGAACCAGAGACAACAGGGATAATTATTCAGATGTTTCAAATTGTGTGAGTGCCTCAGCACCACAGATTCCTTCCATTACAGTTGTTTATCCGTCTGAGGCAGGAATAACAGTTGGAAGCCTTGGTGCAGGCACCACTGTTTCTATTCAGTGGACATATTCCGACGATAACCCTGCTAATGACCACACATTTAAAATTTATATTTCTTCAGATTCGGGCACAACATGGCAGATTGAAGATGAAACAGGTCTTATTCAAAATACAACCTTTTATCTCTGGGATACCCGACACTTCAAAAACGGAGACAAATACAGAGTAAAAATTGTTGTTGAAGATAGTGATGGTCTTTTTTCGCAGGATACCTCTGATAATGATTTTATAATAAATAATACAAATGAATCCCCGCAGGTTACTGTCCTTCATCCCAATGGTGGTGAGTCAGTAGGAGGAGAATCCGTTCCTGTAAGATGGAATTATTCTGACCCGAACTGGCAGGACACTCATACCTTTGATATTTATGTTTCATCAGATTCAGGAACAACATGGGTGCAGGAAATCTCAGGTCTTTCTGATGGAACAACTTTCTGGTCATGGAACACAAAGGCAAAGAACTGGCCAAATGCAAGCACTTACAGAGTAAAGGTTGTTGCAAAGGACAACTCTACAGCAGAAGGTTCTGACATTTCAAATTCAGATTTTACACTTTCCAATCTCCCTGACACCACACCACCATCAGATATAACAGACCTTGTAGTAACACTTATTGGGGGTGATGGAATAATAAAACTAACCTGGACAGCACCTGGTGATGATGGAACTCTTTACAATAATACACAGGGGCACTACATCGTTAAGTATTCAACCCAGGGCACAATAACTGACTCTAACTGGGATGAATCTTATGAATACATACAGAACTGGACTCCTCAAACAGCAGGAACTCAGGAGACGCACATTCTTGAAGACCTTGCAGGAAATGTAACTTATTATTTTGCAATAAAAACAGAAGATGAAGTTCCGAACACCTCAGGCATATCAAACTGCGATTTTGTTTTCACCTCTGGAATAGCTCCCTGCACAATAACAGACCTTTCTGCACAGACAGGAACTGAAGATGGTTCTATCAAACTCATATGGACAGCACCTGGAGATGATGGCACTTTCGGAGATAACTCAGCGGGTCATTATATTGTTAAGTACAGCAAAGATGGACCCATAGATGATTCCAACTGGGATGAATCTTCCGAATATTCGCAGAACTGGGCCCCTGTTTCCCATGGGAATAAAGAGGTTCATACAATTACAGGACTTGAAAGGGATACTGCCTACTGGTTTGCTGTAAAAACACAGGATGATGTGCCAAACACATCAGAGATTTCAAATATAGCATCTGCGATTGCAAAAGATGGGCTGGCTCCTTCAAAAATAAATGACCTTTCAATTCAGACAGATGGGATGAACGAAGGTGAGGTAAAACTCCTCTGGAGTGCACCCGGTGATGATGGAACACAGGGTCAGGCACAGATTTATACAATTAAATATGCAAATAATGAAATTTCAGATGATGCAGATTTTAATTCAGCAACTCTTTACACCACCCTTTCACCATCAGGACCTTATGGGACTGGTGAAGAGCTCGTTGTTGCTGGGTTGACACCAGGGGTGACTCTGTATTTTGCTATAAAAAGTGAAGACAATCGTTCAAATGTTTCAGAGATTTCAAATTCTCCATCTGTCTCTGTGCCTGCAAAACCACAGATTTCCATAACATATCCGACAGGTTCGGGTTTAAGTTTAAAAACAACGGTTCAGATTCTCTGGGATTATTCTGATGCAAATCCATCAAACACCCATACTTTTGATATTTACATTTCCTCTGATTCAGGTACAACATGGATTGAGGAAGCCCTTTCAGTTTCAACAACATACTATCTCTGGGATTCAAGAAAGGTGGTAAATGGCACAAAATACAGAATCAAGGTCACTGTAACAGATAGCGATGGGCTTTCTGCCTCAGATATATCAGATAATGATTTTACTGTTAACAATGTAAATGAACCACCTGTTGTAAACATAGTTTTTCCAGATGGTGGGGAATCTGTTGGTGGAACATCTGTGCCAATCATCTGGTCTTACACAGACCCCAATGCAATGGACACACACACTTTCAGTATTTATATTTCCTCTGATGGAGGGGTTAATTTTCGTCAGGAGGTGAGTTCTCTCCCGGATGGCACAACAAGTTATTCATGGAATACAACTGGCTGGCCAGATGGAACAGATTATAGAATAAAGGTTAAAGCAACAGATAATGGAGGAGAAAGTGGTTCTGATGTATCAGCAGAAAATTTCACGGTTTCAAATGTGCCGGATAACACACCCCCTGCAAAAATTTCAGACCTTTCAGCCATGTCCACAGGAAATGAAGGAGAGATAATTCTTACATGGACAGCACCTGGTGATGATGGCACACTTTATTGCAACCGCACAGGGAGATATGTTGTGAAGTATTCCACTCTGGGTCCTGTGGATGAATCTAACTGGTCGCAGGCAATTGAATATGCACAGTCATGGATGCCTGTTGAAAATGGTCAGATTGAAGAACATAAACTTCAGGGACTAAAAGGAAATACAACCTATTATTTTGCAGTTAAGACAAGGGATGAGGCAGGAAACTATTCTCAGGTTTCAAACTCAACCTCTGCCTACACACCAGGGATTTCTCCTGCTTCTATATCTGACCTTTCTGTTTCATGGGGTGGTGCGGATGACAGGGTTATTCTAAAATGGACTGCTTCTGGAGATGACGGAACAGTGGGACAGGCGGAATCGTATATAATAAAATATTCAACTTCAGGTGCAATAAATAACACAAACTGGGGTGAGGCAGTGGAGATTGAAAATTCCATAACCCCTGGTTCAGCAGGAGAAAGTGAAAGTTTTCTTGTTTCAGGTCTTTTAAGAGATACAACTTACTGGTTTGCTATAAAAGTTCTGGACGAAGTTCCAAATGAGTCAGATGTTTCAAACAGTGTTTCTTTTCTTACAACAGATACAGAAAAACCCTCTTCAATTACAGACCTCTGTGTTATTACTACAGGGCAGCAGTCAGGTGAAGTAAAGCTTATCTGGACAGCGCCTGGAGATGATGGAACAAGAGGCAAAGCAGAGGTTTATGAGATAAAGTTTTCACAGGAGAAAATTGACAGCATTTCTGATTTTTTTCTTGCTCAGTTATTTGCCATTAAAACCCCTCAGGAACCTTTAAATACAGAAGCAATTACCATAACAGGTCTTGAGCCAGGAAAAGTTTATTATTTTTCAGTGGCAACCTATGATAACAGAGAAAATATGTCAGACATTTCAAATTCAGCATGTGCTTCTGTGCCATCCGTCCCAGAAATTACTGTGGATTATCCTGACAGTGCAGGAATTTCACTTTCAGGAGAGGTGGTTGTCAGATGGAGTTATACTGACCTCAATACAGAAAATTCCCACAATTTTCAGATAGAATTATCAACAGATGCAGGTTCAACATGGCAGGTGGCTGTAAGTTCATCTCTTATAGAAAACACCACTTTTTATCAACTGGACACAAGGCAGTTTCTTAATGGTAATTATATTATGAAAATCGTGGTCTATGACTCAGATGGTCTGTCTGCGTGGGATGTTTCAGATAATTCTTTTTCAATAAATAATACAAACGAACCACCATATGTAACTATAATATCTCCAGAGGAAAATGAAACAATTTCAGGTAATTTTCAGATACAGTGGAGTGTATCTGATGCAAATGCTCATGATAATCACAGGTTTTATGTTTATTATTCAACAGGTTCTCAGGATATTTTTATTTCTTCAACAACCGACAATTATATCATCTGGAATACCACAACTGTTGCTGACGGGACAAATTACAGGATTAAAATAAAAGCATGGGATGACAGATTTACCACAGATGGAACTGCTTATGATTTTGACGCAGGAGCCCAGACACAGACGATTTCAGGATATTTTACAATAAAAAATTTCAACCAGCCCCCCGAGGAATTCAATTTAATTTCACCTGCACCAGGCGAAGTGGTAGGAAGTTTAACACCTGTTTTAAAGTGGGAAGTTGCACATGACCCTGACCCCGGACAGTATATCACCTATACACTTTATATTGATGAAGACAGCAACTTTACCACGCCCATAGAAATTTCTGGAATTGTTGATAATTACTTTCTTGTTTCAGAGAATTACAATCTGAAGGATAACACAACCTATTACTGGAAGGTGAAGGCAACGGACAGTGCGGAAGATGTGATGTCTACGATGAGCACACAGACAACATGGTATTTTGTTATTTCAGATACAAATCCTGTGATACTTGATGTTTATCCTGAACCTGATGAAAGAACAATTGTGCCACAGATTTATGTAAAAATTTCTTTTAGTAAAGCTCTGGATACCTCAACATTAACAAGCGAAAACATACAGGTTGTTGACAATCACAATGAGGTAATTGATTTTGATGTTGAATTTGATGAAATTGAAAAAACATTGATAATATATCCTGCAACTCTTGACCCGAATAAAGTTTATACAATAACTCTCTCCACAGGGCTGAAAGATCTCACTGGACTCCATCTCACCTCTGCATATACATGGTCTTTTACAGTAATGTTTCAGAGCAACCTTACAAATGTAATTACAAGCAGTTATAAAGATGCTGAAGGCACACCTCTTGTTACACTTGTGATACCTGCTGGCACATTTCCTGAAGATGCGTATATTGATATAAAAAGGGTATATTCAGCCGAATCAACTCTTGTTTCAGAGGCAGACAGATATATAAACAGTGCCCGCAGTATAGCAAAAATAAGGGATTACTGTTTTGAGTTATTTGCTTCTTCAGATGGTATAAATGAAATAAACACATTTAATTCAACAATGACTTTAACTTTGTTATATCAGGATTCAGATCAGGATGGCTTTGTGGATGGCTCGTATATAAGAGAAGAGTATCTTAAAATTTTTCACCTGAATGAAACTACCCGGAAGTGGGATTTACTTGAAAATTCATCTTATGATAGTGAGCAAAATCAGGTTTCTGTAACAATTACTTCTTTCTCAATGTACAATCTTTTTGCATATGTAAAACCTGTGGGTATTTTATCAGGTGCGTATAACTATCCGAATCCGTTTAATCCCTATAAAGAGAGCACAAAAATAACTTACACTCTCACACAGGATAGCAGGGTTGAGATAAGAATTTTCACCCCTCTTGGCGATCTTGTAAGAAAATTCACCTTTGCTCAGGGAGCTGACCCTGGTGGCAGAGGCACTTCAACAGGGTATATAAACGAAATTTCATGGGATGGCAGAAACTCCCAGGGTATGATTGTTGCAGATGGCATATATATCTGTGAAATAAAAGCAAAGTCAGGCTCTTGGGAAGAAAAGCAGATAAGAAAGATAGGAGTGTTAAAGTAATGAAAAATGAAAAATGTAAAATGCAAAAATTGAAAAATGTTATTTTTTTGGCTTTTTTTCTGATAGTCCGTCAATGTTTTGCAGGTATTATTCAGGATGTGTATAATTATCCTAATCCATTTAGTTTGACGAAGAATAATTATACAACAGTATCTATTTCGCTCTCCAGAACTGCTGATGTTGAGGTGAGGATATTCAGTCTTGAAGGGGATCTTGTAAAGAAGGATATTCTAAGAGGCAGTCAGAATTATACCTATATCTGGCGGGGAAGAAATGACCAGAACATGCAGGTTTCAAGTGGAATTTATTTTTTTGCAGTAATAATAAAAAACGGCAATTCTATTGAAGAGGTAAAAATTAGAAAAATAGGTATTTTGAGATGATACTGGAGGTGAAATGAAAAAGTCAGTTTATTTTATACTGCTGCTTTTTTGTTTTGTGAATAAATTATTTTCACTGGATTTATATCCTGAACAGAATAAGGGCAAAGCAGGACTTCCTGGTGAATATCTGAGTAATTTCAGCCCATCTATATCTGCAATGGGACGAGGGAAAACCGGGACAACACTTATTGATGACCCTGCCTCTCCTTATTTTAATCCAGCAGCCCTTGGGACAAATGTAACCAGAAAACTTTCTTTTTTAAATAGCAAGATTTTTTATGGGACAAGTTATAGCTTTATAGGATATGCACATCCTGTATCATCTAAATCTGTTTTTGGAATTTCCACTGTAATGATGAGTGTTGATGGTGCTCAGGAAACGCTGGAATCAGGAGCAGCAACTGGCAGAACATTTGGAGAAACAGATAGATGTTATATCATATCGTATGCAAAAAGATGGGGAAAAAGAACGATATGGGGGGTTAATTTAAAACTTGTGAGCCAGGAAATGCTTGACAGTTCAGACGCAGGATATGGATTTGATATTGGTTTTCTCTGGCAGAGCCCATTTTTGGGAAGTATTTGGGGCTTCTGTTTGCAGAATTTATTTCAACCAAAAATAAAGCTTGGTGAAAAAGCAGACACTTTCCCGATGAATTTAAGAATGGGATATTCCCTGAAAATTTTTGAAAATCTGGGAATTTTTCAGGATTTTTTATTTGAAAATCTTCTTCCGGACAAGGACCTTTTTTCAGGAAGTGCCAGGATGAGTACATATATAAACACAGGAATAGAGTGCAGATTGAAGAAAAATTTTTTCATCAGGGCAGGACAGGACAACAAAGATATTTCTCTTGGGATAGGATTTATAACGAGATTTGTTGATTTTGATTATGCCTTAAATTCTCATTATCTCGGGCTCAGGCATTATTTTTCACTTGCTTTTAAGTTTGGTGTTATTCCAACTGAGCAGGAACGTCAACTCAGAGAAAGAGAAATAGAAGTCAGAATAAAAGAGGCATACAACAACGCACTTGCCTTTTTCAACGAAAGCAGATATGAGAGGGCAAAAGATTGTATCAGAGAGTGCCTTCTGATTGATTCAGAAAATAAAAAGGCAAAAAAACTCTTACAGAAGATTGAATTAAAGGAGAGAAAATTTAGAGCAAGAAAACTCTATGAAGAAGCATTTGCAGATTTTGATGCAGGCAGAGATAAAGAGGCATTTAATAAAATTAAAGAAGCAAACGAACTTGACCCGGATATTGCTAAAATTCTGGAGAAAGAATATCTTGAAAAGGCAGATGAATCTTTTCGTGCAAAACAATATAAGGAAAGCAGGCAGAATTTGATAAGGGTTCTGCAAATTAACAAAGAAAATAAAAAGGCAAATCAGATGCTTAAAAAACTTGAAACAATACTTGAGATTATGGAGGGAAAATGATTTATATTTTAGTATTGATTCTTTTTTTAAATCCGTCTGTTGCTTCTGCCTCAAAACAAAGTGCAGACATCTATTTTACACAGGCAATTAACAAGTATATGGATGGGGATCTTGATGGGGCAATAGAAAAAACAGAATCCGCTCTGGAGATTTCACCAAAAAACAAAAAAATGAAAGCTTTTCTTTTAAAGCTTCTTGTGGAGAGAGGTTCTCGTCTTT
>JAGHAG010000058.1 GCA_021161625.1 Elusimicrobiota bacterium | reverse complement strand
GTGCCTTTTTCATATTCATTTAAAATAAAGTTTCTTAAATTCTCCACATATCTTGAAAACTCCCTTATGGTTTTCACCGTATAGTTGTAAGATTTTCTTGCTTTTTCACTAAAACCTCTGGGCGTGAGAAGATATCTGACTTTTTTCCTATTTAATCCCTTTATTTTAACATATCCCTTTTTTATGAGATTTTTCAGTATCAGATTTGTCATACCAAGAGAAATTCCTAAAGTTTTGGCAAGTTTTCTCTGTGAAATCTCTTTTTCAGCACTCAGAATTTCCAGAAATTTATATTCTCTTTCCCCTACCATTGTTCAATTTTTGAACATTTTTTAAAATCTGTCAAGCTACAAAACAATAAAGTGATATGGAGACAAGAAAACAAGGTGACAAGGTAACAAAGTGATATGGAGATATGGAGACAAGGATTGTAGCGGGCGAATTACTATTCACCGAGAGAGGTGACAGGGTGACTAAGTGACAAGGTGACAAGGTGACAAAGAAAATTAAAAATGGAAAATGACAAACGTCGGGGATGTCTGCTGGATTCAAATTTTTGTTAAAGTAAAGAAAATTTGTTTTAATATAAAAATGCAAAAATTTTTTATTTTTCTTTTACTTTCATATCTGGTGGGTTCCATACCAGCAGGCTGGTTGTATGTAAAAATTTTTAAAAAAAAGGATATAAGAAATTTGGGCTCTGGAAACATTGGAGCAACAAATGTTTACAGGGTCTGTGGATTTTTACCTGCGTGTATGGTCTTTGCATTTGATTTTTTAAAGGGGTTTCTTCCTGTATATTTCTTTTCAGATATTCTGTGGCAAAAAATATTTATTGGTATTTTAGCAATTTTTGGACACAATTTCTCAATTTTTCTCAAAGGTAAAGGGGGAAAAGGAGTTGCAACAGGCACGGGTGTTGCTGTGGCTATTGCTCCTTTACCTGTGTTAATCTCTCTTGTAATTTTTATCATTGTTTTCAGTTTTTCAAAAATCATTTCCCTGTCTTCTTTAATTTCAAGTTTGTGTTTCCCTGCCTCTGTGTTTTTTTTAAAAAAGGGAAAAGAGGTTTTTATTTTTTCTGTGATTGTGTGTATTTTTGTTTTTTTTTCCCATAGAAAAAATATCTCACGGCTTTTGCGTGGAGAGGAAAAGAAAATCTCTAAACTATGAAAAAAATTTTGCTTTTATTAATACTACTTTCAAATCTATATGCTGGAAAATACATTAGGGTTTATTATGTTTTATATGGAAATTCCACACTTGGTGATTGTATTTTTATTGAACTACCTAACGGGAAAAATGTTCTTATTGATGGAGGAAGATTAGAGTCAACTTCTTCATGGCTGTATGAGTTTCTCAATGACCGCAATGTTACAACAATAAACCATATGGTTTTAACGCATCCTGATGAGGATCATTCTGCAGGTCTTAAAATGGTGATGGACAACTATACTGTCGAGAATTTCTACTGTACAGGACAAGATGAAATCAATGAAATGAACGAAGATAAACCTAATAGAATTAGTAACGAAGGTTGCGAAGTGTGGAAAATTTCTGATTTTATAGCTACTACTGGTAAACCAGCATATGATTGTTATTTAAGCAGTCCAAATTGCAATAATTTTGGTCCTAACTGGGATAATGATGTTGTGGTGAGGGTTCTTTGTGCTGATGACTCAAAAACCGGGAATGGCAGATCTCTTGTTTTAAAAATTTCACTTGGGGACAGTTCTTTTTATTTTGGTGGTGATGCTGAGGGGGATCAGGAAGATTATATTAGTTCTAATGTTTCTGAAGAGGCTCCTATTGACATCTTTAAATTAGAGCATCATGGTTCAAATACCAATAGAAGTAATAATCAAGATTTTATTGATTGGATGCAACCGAAATTTGCAATTATTCCAACTGGAGGGCATACTGTAGTAAATGGGCCTCCTGCTGATGAAACAATTGAAAGGTTAATTTCAAAAAAATGCATTATTTATAGAACAGATCTTGATGGGACAATTCTGATAAAAGCAGATGAAAAGGGGAATTATGACATTGTAAGAATGAATGCATTTGAAAAACTTGAAAATATTGATGGGGACGACTATGAAGAAGTAACTCCCCTGCCCACAGCATTTCCAGGACATTCAATTAGTGATTTTGATATGGGCTCACAGGTGTCAAGGACTTATATTTTACCACCACCAGATATTCCTCAGAATCTTGTTATAAAAAAAATTGAGGGGGATAATGTAACAATTGACTGGGATTATGCTCCATCTCCCTCGATTGCAGGATATTACCTCTTTTATTCAACCCAGAGCGGGGGCGATAAAGGTGCAAACAATGGATGGAAAAATCCAGGGATGGATGAAGAAACCGGAATCTATTCAAGATATGATACGCTTATAACAACCCACCCCTTTACATTCAGCACATCTGATCTGGGTGTTTCGCAACCCATTTATCTGCGTCTTTCTGCGATAACAACTTATTATTATGAAAGGCGATACTCAAATGAAGTCTACACAACCTGGCCTCCAACAACAATAACTACCCTTATGGGTTTTTATGTTACAGGAACCAGTGGAGATGTTGTTCTTTCATGGATAGCACCTGCAAAATACGACAACGGAACCTCAACCGAACCAACAGGCAGATATTATGTATACTTTTCAACAAATTCTGCCCAGGAAATAACCACATGGAATACAGTGGATGACCCACAGATTTTTGAAATAGATTTTTCAACAATTCAACCAAAAAATCCTGGGGAAAAAGAAACCTTTTTTATAAAGAGAATCCCTGCTCCTGGAAATAATGCAACTGTGTATTTTGCGGTCTTAAGTAAAAATCAGGATGGGGTTTTTTCAAGTATTTCAAACATCACAACCTTTACTGTTGTTGATGTTTCATCCCCCTCTGCAATAACTGACCTTGCCTATGCAGAGTGGCGTGATGAAGATGAAATTTACATATCATGGACAATGCCCGGGGATGATTTAGATGGCGGAAATGCGAATTTCTGCCAAATTGCATTTTCAACCACAAGTACTCATCTGAATTCATCCACCCGCACCCTGGCCTCTCCAGCCTCTTATGGTAAAAAGCAACTTTATCTTCTTACAGGACTCTCTGCATACAAAAGATACTGGATAAAGGTTTTTACATTTGACGAGGCGTTTAATTTCTCCACTTCTAATGTTCTTTCCTGCTATACAGGAACAAATTTCGTATATACACCTTCCTTCAGCAATGCCCTGAACATTTCAACAGCCCCTGTGTTATCTGTTTCTTTTAAGGTGCAAATTTCAACTCTTACAAAAAAAAGCGATATTCAGATTTCTGCCTTACGAGATAATCAGGGAAATCTGATTTCAACTTCTATCAATGCAGAAAGTTTTTATCTTTACACCTCAAGTTTCAGTTTTTCACCTGCACTTAATAACAATTATCTATACCAGTTAAAAATAACAACTGCTCTGAAAGACATAGATGGTATTCAGATAGGAAATAATGAAACTTTTGATTTTATAACTGTTTCTGACCCGTCTGTTTCAAATATCTTTTTTGAAAGCCCCTTCTCCCTTTCTGGCTCATCAGTAGAAGTTTCAGCAGGGCAAACAGATTCTCTGTTCTGGGTTACATTTACATCAACAGGACTTCCCGCACCACCTTCAACCTACACAATTAAAAAACAGCCTGTAAAATTTTCTGCATACAAATTTTCAGATTCTTCTCTTTTGAATATCAAAGCAAGGGTTCCTGTTATTTCAGATGGAGTTCCATATATTTACAATTCTCAAACTCAAGAATATGAAAAAGCGTATGTCCTTTCAGATTTATTTTTTGAGATAGATAGCGACGGGATTTATTTCTTTGTTGAAAAAAACAGTTTCTTCTCATCAAAACCGACGGTAATTTATGCTTATCCTGTGCCTGCGAATGGAGATAAAATAACCTTTGCTAATCTTTCTGGCAACCCTGAAATCGCAATTTACACAATTTCAGGCAAACAAATTTTTGAAGAAAAAGTGACCCCTGACCCTGTGAGAAAGGAATGGGAGTTTAATTGCAGTAAAATTGCACCCGGGCTTTACTTCTGGGTTGTTGATGGAAAAGAAAAAGGAATAATTCTTATAAGAAAATGAGAAAATTTTTAATCGTCGCACTTTTGATATCTGCCATCTGGACAAAAGGGTTTTGTGCAGGTGAAAATGCCTTTGATTTTGTCACAATTCCAAATTCTGCTGAAACTTCTGTAAATCCCTTTAGTGAAAGACCTGCATCCCTTTCACAAAACCCTGCTTTTTTAAGCGTGGATAAATCCGTCCTGGATGTCAGTTTTTCAAGATGGTTTGAGGACTTAAATCTTTACAGTCTTGGCTTTGGTCAGAATGTAAAAAAACGCTTTAATCTTGGCTTTTTAATTCAAACAATGTCTCTTTCAAATCCCATTGAAGCATATACAAAAGAGGGGTTGCCAGATGGCACTGTAACTTATTCAAATTTTCAAACCCTTTTAGGTGCAAATTTTCAACTAACCCCTCCTTTCAAACTCGGACTTTCTCTTGGTGTTGCAGGGGAAGACATTGCAGGGGATAAAAAAAATGCTCCTGTATATAACATAGGTGCTGAAATTTCTCTAAAAAGTTTTTTCTTTTCAGCAGGTGCATCCAATTTTCTGACTGAAGTTAAATACACAGAAAAAAAATTTCCTGTGGAAGCAACATATACTGTTATTGCTGGTATAAAGAAAAAAAATCTTTTTTTTGACATAGGGCTTCTTTCCTCTCAGGTAAAAAGATTTGTTGCAGGATTTGGTGTTTCGCTTGGTGATATTGGCATTAAAATTGGCTTAAAAAAGGAAAATAAAATTTTAATACCCGCAAGCGCTCTTGAAATTAAATTTGGTAATTTTGCTCTTGAAACCTCATATCTTTCAAATCCAGAACTTGGAGCCACCCTTTTTACAACCTTCAAAACTTCCTTTGACATGATGCATTTTTATCAAAATGTGACAAAAAAAATTGAAGCAGCGAAGAAAGAGGAAAGAAAATTTGTAAAAATCGGAACAGTCAAGGATTTTATTGAAACAACGGATGAGTTTGGCGAAAAACAGATTATTTTCAACTTTGAAAGTTCAAGAGAATTTTCTGGCGAAATTTTTATTGTCCGTAATAAAAAAATTGCAGGCAAAGCAATTATCTCTGACACCATAAGCAAAACACCTTTAATTTACGAGGCATTTCTTAAAATAAGAAAAGGGGATGAAAACGTAAAACAGGGAGACATTGTTGTGGTAAAGAAAAAAACCCTTGAAAAACAGATAAAAGCAAAAGAAAAAGAATACCAGAAGCGCTTAAAAAAATTAAAAGGAAAAATAAATACTGCACAAACTCTGGGATGGGAAACCCAGACACAGAAACAAATTCTGAAAAGGGCAGAAGATTTCTTAAAAAAAGAAGATTTTGACATGGTAGAAGAAAAAATCTCTATTCTAAAAAAATCAATAGAAGACCTGTATCTAAGAAATTCGCAAAAAGAATTAAAAGAAACCCAGGAACTTCTTAAAGATGCAAAAATGGTTGGCATTGACACGGTTTATCCAGAATCCCTGATTTTAAGGGCAAAATCAGAAATAAAAAAAGGAAATTACAGAAAAGGCATTATGGATTTAAGGGAAACAAAAAACTGGCTTGAAAAAACACTTGAAGAGATGGATGAAGAATAATGTGACCTAAAACACTTGAAAAAAGGTTTAAAATTTTTTATCTTTTCGTATGATTAAAAAAGTCCTTGTGTTCCTTTTGTTATTCAGTCTGTCCTGGAAGATCTATGCAAAAAAAGGTCCTGATGTTGAGACAAAAATCGCAATAGAAAAAAATCTTGAAGAGCGCCTCAGAAGAATCCTCGTTGAAATCACAGGAACTGACAAAATTATAATTGTTATAAATGTTCAATTAATAACAGAGGAGGAACAAAAGCAGGAGGAAGAAGAGATTGTGCTTCCAGGGGTGCCACTGCAACAAAAACTTGGTCTGGGGCTGGCATCTCTTGACTTTGGCGACACATCCACAAGGCTAAAAAAAATTGTTTGCCAGATTATTGTTGATGCCTCTCTTTCTGACAGCATGATAAAAGTTATAAAAGATGTTGCAAAAGGCGTGCTCGGGCTTCAGGACGAAAGGGGGGATGTGCTTGAAATAAAAAAAATGGAATTCAAAAAAAATACTTTCTCATGGAGTCAAATCCTTTATCCTCCGCATCTGTGGGGAATTATTTTTTCAATCCTTGGCATTATTCTGGTGGTCGTTGTGGCGTCTTTCTTTTTTAAAATTTTTCCACAGACAATTACAGTCAAAACAACCACATCTGCGGGAACTCAAACACCCACTGCTGAACTCCCTATCCCTGAAACCCCTGCAACCGCCAGCCCTGCAATTGTTAAAGAATCTGGAGAAGAAGCCCCCTTTTCTTTTTTAACTGAGGGAAATTTAGAAAAACTAAAAATTATCCTGCCTGATTTAACATCAAAGCAAATTGCCATTATTTTAAATTATAGACCTGAACTTTCTGACTTAATTCTTCCCCTGCTTGAAGAAGGAAAAGCAAATGAAGTGCTTGTGGAACTCTCCAATGTAAGAATATTTTCATCAAATGAAGTCAAAACCTTTGAAGAATCTCTTAAAGAACAGATTAATTTTATGGTTGGGGGAGAAGAAGTTATAATCTCTATCTTAAACAGCATGCCTGATGATGAAATAAAAAAATATCTCTCCCGTTTGAAGGAAAAAGCCCCGAAAACAGCAGAGGAATTAAACAAAAAAGTCCTCACATTTGAAAAACTTCTTAAACTTGATGAAAAAATGCTCTTTACAATCTTAAGAGAAGTTGGATTTATTGATTTTGCAAATGTTCTTCACAGTGTTGATGAGGCAGTAAGAGAGGAATTTTTAAATAAATTCCCTGAAGCAATAAAAACGCGGCTTAAAGAAGAAATAGAATTTTCTCCTGAAATTAGCAAATATGCTGTAGCCCAGAGCAAAAGAAAAATTGCTCGGGTTCTTAAGAAAAAGGGCATTTTAGAGGGATAATATGGATTTGATGACCATCCTCGGTCTTGCCATGGGACTGGGGGCAGTCTACATTGTGATGCTTCATGGTCAGGTTGTAAATCTGCTCTTTAATCTTGATGCAGCAATTCTTGTTTTTGGAGGAACTCTGGGTTCCACCTTTATTGCGTTTCCTTTCAGAAGCATAAAACAGCTCCCAAATGCTTTAAAACTGATTTTCTTTCCACCACCAAAAATTGATTTTTCTCTTCTCACAGAGGAAATTATAGAGATTGCAGGAATTGTGAGGAAAGAAGGTGTCTTTGCCTTACATGGATACAAATCAAAAACAAACAACAAATTTCTTGAAAAATATATTGATAAAGTTGCCAACGGCATTGAAAAAGAAATAATCCTTGATGGAATGAAACAGGAAATTTTTGCAATTGCTCAGAGACATGAAAGGGTTTCAGGAATTTTTCAGGCAATGGCAACATTTTCACCCATATTTGGACTTTTGGGGACACTTATAGGGGTTGTTCAGGTTTTGAGAAATCTTACAGACCCTCAAAGTATGGGTGCCTCAATGGCAATTGCAGTCACAACAACCTTTTACGGAATTTTTGGTGCAAATTTCTTATTTCTCCCTGCCTCTTTAAAACTTGATGAATATTCCAGTGAGGAAATCCTTGCAAAAGAACTTATCACAGAAGGAATTGAATCTGTTTTAAATAACGAAGTGCCCTCTGTAACCGCTCATCGTCTTGAAGCATTTTTATCAAAAAAAGTTAAAGAAACCCAGAAAAAGTGATTTTCAAACTGAAGAAATCTACAAAAAAAGAACCAATCTGGCTTACGGTATTCTGTGACTTAACAACAAACCTGATGCTTTTTTTTCTGCTCCTTTATGCTTTTACCCGTCTTTCAAAAGAAAAACAAAGACAGATGTATGAAGCATTGAAGTATACAGGAAAAAAAGAAAAAATAATTGAACAAAAAGCACAGTCAGTTTTAAAAAAGTTTGCAGAAGAAGAAACCGCTTCAGCATTTGGAAGAATTACAAAATCAAAGGAACTTAAAAAATTCTCAAGTGTTGAGGTTTCAGAAAGTCAGATACGGCTTGTTTTAAACACTCCTGTTTTGTTTGACTCAGGCTCAGCAAAATTAAAACCCCAGACAAAAGTAATTCTTGATAAAATTGCAAAAACGCTTTCCATGACAAATGAAAAAATTATTGTTGAAGGGCATACAGACAACATTCCAATAAAAAGCAGAAAATTTCACTCAAACTGGGAACTTTCTGCAAGAAGAGCAGTAAATGTCATAAATTATTTTATAAGCAGAGGAATTGATGCTAACAGATTCATTGCAGCTGGCTATGGAGAATATTTCCCCCGCGCCTCAAATACTACACCGCAGGGCAGAGCAAAAAATAGAAGAATTGAAATTGTTCTTTTAAGAAAGGGTGGGGTTGAATGAATGAAAAAATTTTTCATAAAAGAGTAAAATTTGACCCCTCTTCATGGAAAATCCCTTATGGCACAATGATGCTTTTGTGCATGATTTTTTTTCTGATTCTTTATTCCTTTGCCTATATATCCGGTATAAATTATGAAAAGGTGTTAGCGCAACTTCAGGCAGGGGTAAAAGGGGAAAAACAAGCGCTAAAAGAAATAGAACTTGTCCAGAATCTTGAAAAGGCTTTTAAGGCAGACCTTGAGAAACAGGCAGGGGTCAGCATAGATGCAAGAAGAATCCGCATTTTTCTAAAAAGTCCTGTTCTTTTTGATTCAGGCTCTGCCCGACTAAAAAAGGAAGCAAAAAAAAGTCTGCACCAGATTGCAGAGGTTTTAAGAAACATGGACAATAAGGTGATTGTTGCAGGACATACTGACAATATCCCTTTTAAAAAACTTCCCGGGGGAAACTTTGAACTTTCTACACTCAGAGCCTTTAATGTGATAAAATATTTTATAGATGAAGAGGGGCTTTCACCTCAAAGGTTTTCGGCATTTGGTTTCGGGCCATATAGTCCGATTGCTTCAAATGATACCCCTCAGGGAAGAGCAAAAAATAGGAGGATTGAAATCAGTATTCTGAGAAAATGAAAAAATCTGCTTCTTTT
>JAGHAG010000145.1 GCA_021161625.1 Elusimicrobiota bacterium | reverse complement strand
TTCTCAATGTGTGTGCCCTGTGTGAAAACCTTGAATTTGATTTTGACACATGGAGAGAAATGCGACATTTAAAAGAAGAGGAGAAGTTTGAGAAAAAAGCAATAATCGGCGAGGAAGAAAAAAAAGAGGAGAAAAAAGAAAAAGAAGAAGAAAAACCGAAAAAAAAGGAAATCGCAATTGAACTCCCGGCAAAATCCCAATTAAGGGTTTCAGGCAAGCAGACAATAAGTATCGGTTTTGGAAAGGTCTTTTATGCTGAAAGCGACCCGAGAAAGAGAACTGTGAGTGCAGGTGGTCTGGATGGTCTTAATATGCAGCAGAGTTTAAATGTGAAAATCAAGGGAAAAATTGGAAGAAAAATTGATGTTGATATAAATTATGATGGACAGATTCAGGATTTAAACAGAAGAAACATCCGAATAACATACACAGGAGACCCTGATGAATTCATACAGAAAGTTCAATTTGGTGATATAAAACTCTCTCTTCCTGGCACAGAATTTGTGAGTTATTCAGGGGCTGCAAGTTTAGACAGAAATCTTTTTGGATTTATGGGGCAGGCAAAGTATAAAGACCTACATATTTATTTTGTTGGCTCACAGACAAAAGGCAGAAATGAAATAAAGAAATTTACAGGTTCCACAAAATTTGAAAAAAGGGAAATTTACGACACAAATTATCAGAACAGAAAATACTACAAAATATATATATCAACCTCATACCTTCCAATTGTGAAAGGAAGTGAGAAAATTTATCTGGATGATAAAGATAGCAGCAACAATGAGGAGGGAATAACTCAGGAAATGGATGTCCGCGTATTTGGAACAACAACAACCTACCATGGTTTTTTTGATTTATTAAAACCCGGGATTGACTATGTCATTGATTATACAAATGGCATTATTACATTTTACACATACATTGACAAAAACTATGTAATTGCCTGCGACTGGACCGCATCTGACGGGGAGAAAATTTCACAGAAGAACAACAATTATCCTGTGTTGATAAAGGATGAAAATGAAACCCTTCCCTATAAACTTATGAACAGATATTTTCTCGGTGATACAAATATCCTGCGGGACCCTCTCGGTGAGAATTTTGTTGTAAAAATTCTTGACAACACAGGCAGTGAAAAAGATGCAAGCGGAAAGGATTACATTGATTATCTCAATTATGTGGTTGATTATGAACTGGGTATAATCAAATTTGAAGAGGAAAAGCCCTTTGAATATCTTGGAAATCAACTTGGGATTGATTGCTCTGATGTTTATGACCCCTCAAAAACAGGTCAGAAACTTCACTTTTCAATTTATGTGGAATACAGAACACAATTAAATACCTATCTTTTGAGACCGAACATTGTGAAGGATTCTGAAAAAATCACCATTGATGGGGTGACGCTCAAAAAAAACATTGACTATATCATTGATTATTATACAGGATGGATAACCTTTTTAAATACAGACAAAATAACAGAAACTTCTGTGATTGAAGCGGTTTATGAGTACTATCCTTTTATAGGCGGGCAGGAGCAAACTCTTGTTGGCACAAGATTTGAATTTAAACCCCGAGGGAATTTCTATCTTGGTGGCACAATGATTTATAATTTCTCGCCTGTTTCTGCTCAAATACCAAATATTTATCAGACATCGCCAACAACTCTCCTGCTTGACTTAAACTCGTCCTTTACAATAAATCCAAAAAAATACTTTCCATTTCGCATAACTGCCTCAGGTGAAATTGCAAGAAGCCAAAACACCCCAAATCGCTCGGGAAAAGCAATTGTTGAGGATATGGAGGGAATAAAACAAAAGGATGAATATCCAACCTATGAAGAGATGTGGAAACCTGCTTCAATTACAAAGGCATCTCAAAGAATGTATTCCACATGGGATGAGGTTGAAGGGATAAAAATCATTGATTTGAATCCAAATTATTTCAACAATGATGATGAAATAACTGCTCTTGCAATAAATTATTCAGGTTCAGGCACAGAAACTGCAATTGTTTATCCAATTTCAAGCGCAGGGGCGGATTACACGCAGAAAGAATTTTTTGAGTGCTATATCTGGGGAGATGGAAAAAATGAAGAAATAACATTTGAACTTGGAAGTTTCAATGAGGATGCTGATGCTGATGGAATTCTGGATACAGAAGACAAAAACAATGATTTTTTCTTAAATGAAGGAGAAGATATTGGTGTTGAATTTAATGGTCCCGGGTGGACCCAGAGATGGGGTGCAGACAATGGCAGAATTGACACAGAGGACCTTGACGGAGATGGGGTTCTTTCAACCTCTGATGAAGCAATTTTCTCCACAAAAACAGTTGTAAACTGGTCGGGATGGAAGAAAATCCAGATACCGCTTACCATTACCGAAGCAAATAAAGATGCATGGAGGGGTGTAAAACAAATAAGAATCACTCTTAAAAAAGGCTCATCCTCTTCTGGGGAAATAAAAATTGCTGAAATGGGAACCGTGGGAAACAAGTGGGAAGAGGCAGCAATTTCTGGAAGCGGAACATTTGATATTTTTCCTGTAAACAATGTTGACAACTCTGAATATTCAGGAAAATCTTTAATCTGGAGAAGTGATTTTCAAAACCTTTACGACCTTACAGATGAGGAAATTCAGGAGCAGGCATTAAAAATCGTCTATAGCCTTGCAGCAAATACCACTGCTTACACTTATGCAACCTATTCAAGAATGGATTTCACAATCTACGGCAAAATCAACTTTTATGTTTATGGTTCTAACACAGGGAACACATTTTTTATCCGCTTTGGTAATGATGAAAAAAACTACTTTGAATACGAATTTAAAGATGACTTTTCAGGATGGAAACTGTTTGGCATCTCTCTTGATGACAAAAATTATGATGGTGTGCCGGATGGATTTTCTAAAAAAGTCGGCTCAAATTTAAATCTCAATAACATCACCAGAATTTACTTTGGAATTTATTCTGGAAATTCATCTGCGAACGGCGAAATTCTTTTAAATGACATTTATGTTAGTGATGTTAAAAAAGAAGTTGGCTTTGCAAAAAAAGCACAGGCAGGATTAGAACTTCCTGGATGGTGGAAACTTTCAGGTTCAATAAGAAAAATCGATTCTGATTTTCACAGTTTGTCCTTTAATCCAACAAGCAACCAGACAACATGGAACGGAAATTTAAGCATTACCAAATTAAAGTGGCTTCCTGTTTCAGGTTCAATTCAAAAATCAATAACGGTTACTCCAAGGGAAAACATAAATCTCTCACAGGCACCAATGGCGCAGTATTTAAGTTTCTGGGACGAAGGAAAGGTGGAGACCCTTTCATATTCTGGAAAAGCCCAATTAAAAATAAGACGCCTGCCACAGATTTCAGGGGATTATTCTCATTCAATAACATCTGCTTCTCTTCAGGGGAAAGTGGATATTTCGGACAAAATTCATGGGAAAATTTCCTACACTCTTCCAAACCTATTGATTTTACCGAGGTCTTTTTCAATTGATGGGACAAGGCAGACCACAGAAACACAATACTCCCTACCAAATTCAACAGATACAGGAAACATTACAGAATCCTTAAACGGCTCCTTCTCTTTTCCCGGATTAAAACTTTTAAACTTCACCGTAACGCCAAAATACAGCCGTCAGAAAATCGGCAAAAAAATAGATGACGAACTTTTGCATGTTCTTCAGAAGCAAACTCTCGGCGGGACAGTTTCAGGAAATTTAAAACTCATAAAATGGCTTGGAATAAGGTTCAGTTATCAGGCAAATGTTGATGAGAATTACAATGCGCCTTCTTCAACCCGACACTATCACGAGGGAATAACAGACCTCAAAGACATAAACAGAAATTCTTCTGCTGATTTAAGTTTTCCTTTAAACTTCAGAAGCATTTTTAACTTTTCACCAACAAATTCTTTAAAACTTAATTATTCAATAAAAATAACTGACGGTGATATTTACAAAAATGTTGCGAGTGACTTTTATGCCTTAAACAAACTTCTTTTAAGGGATAAACACTTTGACTACAAACCCCTTGAGGTCTCAACTTCGGCAATTCTCTACTCATATACAACTTCCAGAAATGATGCATATTCAATGTCATACAAGCCATTTGAATTTCTAAAACTTTCAGGCATTTTAACTCCAATTAAAACAATAGACCTTACCTTAAACCGAACCCATAATCAGACCTCAAAAGAGGAAACCCAGACATTTTCCCGCTCTGAGACAATTCTCTGGCCTGACGCAAGGGTGAGAATTTCCTCGCTTGAAAAAATTCCTGTGTTTAGTAAAAATTTTTCAAATGTAAATACTCTCATTGAATATCAAAAAAACAAAAAAATTCAGGAAAAAATTTCAATAAATACAACCCAAAAAAACGGATACACTTTAAACCTGACATGGAAAAAATACAATATAAATGTGAAATACAGCATATCAAAAAATCAAAACTTTAATCTTCAGCAGAACATTCTTGCATCCAGAAGCACAAACCAGTCCTGGTCAACAGGCTTCAATTTTGACCCATGGAAGAAATGGCACTCAAACATTGGATACAATGGCTCAAGAAACAAAGGCTTTGGCACAGGTGGTAAAGTTACGGCAGATGCCCTCAATCATAAACTTACAGTAAAACTCTATTCAGACACAGTCCGTCTGGAAAAATACATAAAACTTCCTTTTTCAAAAAATCCTGTTTACATAAATCAAAATGTCCGCTACAACATTGACTTTTCAGCAACTTTTAATAAAAGCAGTTTAAATGTGGATAAAACAAATTATCAAATCTATACAGGGAACTTTTCAATGGATTTTAAAATGAGTACAAATTTCAGATGGTCTTTAGGTGCAGGGCTTAAATTTGCAAATTACACAAAAAGAAAAGAAAACAATTATCTTGCATTAAACTTTAACACCCGTCTTGAAATTTTCTTCTGATGATAAGAATTTTACTTAATTTTATTTATCCACCATACTGTGGGGGATGCGGAAAACTTCTTCCCCTCACGACAAAATCCCTTGTATGTGATGAGTGCAGAAATTTTATTCTGTCCTGTGCACCGCAAATATCTTTCAACAGAAACTTAAAAGTCATCACCTGCACAAAATACGAAGGAATTGCCAAAAATCTTGTTGTGGAATTAAAATTCAAAGGCATAAAATCTCTCGGAAGGGACATTGCAAAATTTATGATTTTTGCATTTGAAAAATTTTTAAAAGGGGATAATTTTGATGTGATTGTTCCTGTGCCTCTTCATAAAAAACGGATGGATGAA
Organism: Elusimicrobiota bacterium; assembly: GCA_021161625.1. Classification (GTDB taxonomy): domain Bacteria; phylum CG03; class CG03; order CG03; family CG03; genus JAGHAG01. The sequence continues at coordinate 2,409 of JAGHAG010000145.1, read as the reverse complement.
AGGGGGTTCAATCAGGCAGAAATTCTTGCAAGAGAGATTTCCAGAGCAACAAAAATTCCGATGAAAAAACACATTCTCAAAAGAACAAAGAACACCCCATCGCAGAGGGATTTTGACAAAAAAGGCAGATTTGAAAATGTCAAAAATGCCTTTTTTTCAAAAAGCGTGAATGGTAAAAAAGTTATTCTGGTAGATGATGTTTTTACAACAGGGGCGACAATTTCATCCTGCGAAAAAACTCTTCGGGAAAAAGGGGCAAAAGAAGTTGTTGCACTTGTCTTTGCAAGAGCATAAATAGTTCATAGTTCATAGAAGATAGTGGAGAGAGGAAAGTGGATAGGGGATAGGTAGTATGTCATTCCTGCGTAAGCAGGAATCCAGAAAACGGAAGTCAGAAGTCGGAGGTCGGAAGTCGGAAAATCCCCCTTTGTATTCCCCCCTTTTTAAAAGGGGGGAAATGGGGGGATTATAAAAATTAAAAATGACAAATGGAAAATGAAACGAAATTGGGAGATTGGGAGATTAGGAGATTAAGAAAGATCGCGACCCGACGAACTCGGAGAAGCATATTTCTATCCACTATCCTCTATCCACTTTCCTCTGTCCTCTGTTCCCTGTCCTCTATCCTCTTTCCACTGTCCACTATTCGCTATTCCCTCATTACTCGTTACTCATTCCTCATCCCTCACCTGTTCGCAATCATTACAAACAAATACAGCGAACTCTTGAAACTTCTCGGAAAATAAAGTATCATTTTTCTAACTTTTGGGGCGGTAGTTCAGCCCGGTTAGAACGGTCCGACCCTGTCGGACAGGTCGCGGCAAAAAAAGTTTTTCGCGACCTCTAACCAGTTGCTGCTGCCTGGTTGTTTTTTCCCGGGGCGGTAGTTCAGCCCGGTTAGAACGCTGGCCTGTCAAGCCAGAGGTCGCGGGTTCAAGTCCCGTCCGCCCCGCCACCCCGCCCTTTCTGATAAATGAAAATATGATTTGCGTAAAACCGAAGCAAAATACAAAAATACAACGATATCTACGAAAATTTTAGTAAGAAAGGGCGGGGTTAATTCTGAATATTCAAGTCAAGCTCTTGAAAAAAATTTGTGTCTGTTTTTGTGCCACATTGGTATTCATTTTATGGCTTTTTAGGACAAATTTCTAAAACAAATCTCTGGGTGATATTTTAAGGAACTGCTCTACAGGAATTCCCTTATCCCCCACAAGTATTTTTTTTACTTTACGGAATTGGCTAGAAAATTTTTCCATCCCTGATAGATTCAACTTTTTTCTTCCGCTTTTAACCTCTATTGCAACAATTTCTTCACCTTTCTGGAGAATAAAATCAACCTCATAATTTCCAGCAGCCCAATAAAATAATTTTATATCGCTGCCTTTTATACTGTTGTAAAGTTCTGCACCAACCGCAGATTCCACTAACCGTCCCCATATTTCCCTGTTATTTCTTGCTTTTTTAAAGGATAAATTCATCTGGGCGGTTTTTAATGCATTGTTTAAAACCTGAAATTTAGGACTGGATGCTCTCCTGCGATGCATTCTCCCTGCATATTTCTGCAAACCTGTCAGGAGCCCTGCTCCATTCAATAATTCCAGATAATGTGCAAGTGTTGTGGTGTTTCCTGCATCCTGAAGTTGTCCCATTATCTTTTGATAAGATAAAATTTGTCCTGAATATAAACATCCTACTTCAAACAGGCGTCTCAGTAGTGCTGGTTTATCAACCCTTGTCATCAGAAGAATATCCCTTGATAAAGTTGTTTCTATCAAAGAATCCTTTATATACGAACTCCATCTGTTAAAATTTTTTATCAAACCAGCGCTTCCTGGATATCCGCCAAAGAATATATATTTATCAATATCCCAGCCAAAGGCACTGTGCATTTCTATAAAAGTCCAGTGCATTACATAAATAACTTCAAATCTGCCAGCAAGACTTTCGCTGAGCCCATGTTGTATCAAAAGCGGAGTCGAGCCGAGGATGAGCACACAAAGGGGAATTCTTAATGCTGTATCTTCATCCCAGAGCCGCTTAACTGTCTCTAACCATTCCGGGATTTTTTGAATCTCATCAAGAACAAGTAAAACTTTTCTTCTGTTTTTTCCTGTCTTTATTCTGGCTGCCTGCCACTGCTCTTCTAACCATGTTGTATTTTTTAACATCGGTTCGTCTGCAGATACATAGTGAGCAGGCAAATTTAGTGATTTCATAACCTGCCTGGCTATTGTTGTTTTTCCGGTCTGTCGTGGTCCTGCCAGCACTTGAATAAATTTCCGTCCTGCTTTAATTCTTTTTATAACCTTGCTAACGATTTCCCTTTCATACATAATTACCCTCCTTTTTTAATTTTACTCAAATTCCTGAGTAATTTTACTCAATTGTTTGAGTATATGTCAAGCC